>NZ_JZWY01000016.1:0-12427 GCF_000966955.1 Streptomyces sp. NRRL S-495 | reverse complement strand
GACCGGGGGCGGCCCGGCTGCCGGGGACGCCGCCGCGTGGGCGAAGTGGCAGCTCACGCCGCTGCCGCCGGCGCCGCCCGCACCCGCCGACAAGCCGGTGAAGCTCGCGCGGACCGGGCCCGTCCCGGTGTTCAGCGAGGTGAAGACCTCCGACAAGGTCGTCTTCGTCACCATCGACGACGGTGCCGAGAAGGACCCGAAGTTCGTCGAGATGCTGACCGACCTCAAGGTGCCGGTGTCGATGTTCCTGACCCGCGACATCGTCAAGGACGACTACGGCTACTTCAAGCGCCTCCAGGCGCTCGGCAACCACGTCCACAATCACACCGTGGACCACGCCCAAATGAGCAAGGTGCCGCCGGAGAAGCAGAAGTCCGAGATCTGCGACGCCCAGGCCGCGCTCACCCAGCAGTACGGCACCCCGCCGCTGCTGTTCCGGCCGCCGTACGGGGACGGCGCCAACACGCCGGCGCTCAACACCTCGGTGCAGCAGTGCGGGCCGAGGGCGGTGGTGCTGTGGCGCGAGTCGATGCAGATCCACGACATGCAGTACCAGGCCGCGGACAAGAAGCTGCGGCCCGGCGACATCGTGCTCGCCCACTTCCGGGGCCCGAAGGACCTCAAGGGCGAGACGATGACGCAGATGTTCGGCGAGCTGCTGGCCCGGATCCAGGAGCAGGGCTTCGCGGTGGCCCGGCTGGAGGACTACATCGAGGCTCCGGCCGCCTGAACGGCCGCGGCCGGTCCGGTGACGGGGTGGCCGAGCATCATCAGCGGGCCGTTGTCGGTGCGGCTGAGCACCACCGTGACGGCGTTCGGACCGGCGGGCCGCAGCTGCCGGCGCAGCTCCTCCGGGGTGATCGCCATCCCGCGCTTCTTGATCACCACCGTGCCGACCTTCCGCTCGCGCAGCAGCGCCTTGAGCTTCTTGATGTGGAACGGCATCACGTCGGTCAGCTCGAAGGCGTGCGCGTACGGGGTGTCGACCAGCTCGTCGGAGGTCAGGTAGGCGATCTTCGGATCGATCAGCCGCCCGTTCACCAGCCCGGCCACCTCGGCGACCAGATGGGCGCGGATCACGGCGCCGTCCGGCTCGTACAGGTAGCGGCCGACCGGTCCGGCCGGGGGGTCGGGCAGGTCGCCGCCGGTGAGGCCGGCCCGCTGCGGCAGCAGGGTGGCGCGGTGCGGGTGCCCGGCCCGGGTGCCGAACCAGAGCACCGCCTCCTTGACGTCGCCGTGGTCCGAGACCCACTCGGCCTCGGCGTCGGCCGGCACGGCCTCGTGCGGGATGCCGGGCGCCACCTTGAGCGCGCCGACGGGGGCCCGCCGGCCGGCCTCGATCGCCCAGGACAGCGGCGGGGCGTACGCCTCGGGGTCGAAGACCCGGCCGCGCGCGGTGCGCCGGGCGGGGTCGGTGAACACCGCGTCGTAGCCGGTGACGTCGACCTCGGCGACGTCCGCGCAGCGCACCTCGACCAGGTCGGCCAGGCCCAGGGCGGCCGCGTTGGCGGCGAGGGCGGCACAGGCCGCCGGGTCCCGGTCGACGGCGAGCACCTCGATCCCGGCCCGGGCCAGCGCCAGGACGTCGCCGCCGATGCCGCAGCAGAGGTCGGCCAGCCGCTTCACCCCGAGCCCGGCGAACCGTTCGGCCCGCCACTCGGCGACCTCGCGCCGGGTGGACTGCTCGACGCCGTTGGGCGTGAAGTACATGAGATCGGCGTCGGCGCCGAACTTGGCCCGGGCCCGCTGCCGCAGCCGGGCCTGCCCGAAGGCGGCCGACACCAGTTCGGCGGGGTGCTCCTTGCGCAGCCGGGTGGCGAGTGCCAGCTCCTCCTCGGGCGCGAACTCGCGCAGTTCGGCGAGCAGGGCCTGGCCCCGCTCGGTCAGCAGGGCCCGCAGGTCGTCGTTCTCCACCCGCTCATTCTCCCCGGTCACGGGCGGGCCCGGGGCGCCGGCCCCGCGGGCGGGAGCGCGCGGTCACGGGTGCCTCCGACGGGACCGGCCCGCGTGGCGTTGGCACTCTGGTTGACTGAGTGCTAACGGCGGCCTATGGTCGTCACTAGCACTCACCACCGGGGGAGTGCTAACGCGACAATGCGTGTCTGACCCCCGCGACGGCAGATCCGTGAGTTCGCCCCTACCCGTTAGAAAACCCCGTAATCTCCGAAGGGGAGCTCGGACGTGACCACCAGCAGCAAGGTTGCCATCAAGCCGCTCGAGGACCGCATTGTGGTCCAGCCGCTCGACGCCGAGACCACCACGGCCTCCGGCCTGGTTATCCCGGACACCGCCAAGGAGAAGCCCCAGGAGGGCGTCGTCCTGGCTGTCGGCCCGGGCCGCTTCGAGGACGGCCAGCGTCTGCCGCTCGACGTCGCCGTGGGTGACATCGTCCTGTACTCGAAGTACGGCGGCACCGAGGTGAAGTACCAGGGCGAGGAGTACCTGGTGCTCTCCGCGCGCGACGTTCTCGCCATCATCGAGAAGTAAAAGCGTTCAGCCACGCCCCGGATCCGTGTCCCTAGTGACAGGGGCCGGGGCGTGGCTGTTGGTTCACGTAGTCGAGCGGCCCGCGACGGCCGCACCCCGAAGGAATAGGGAACATGCCGAAGATCCTGCAGTTCGACGAGGACGCCCGCCGCTCGCTCGAGCGCGGTGTCAACAAGCTGGCCGACACCGTCAAGGTGACCATCGGCCCCAAGGGCCGCAACGTCGTCATCGACAAGAAGTTCGGCGCCCCGACCATCACCAACGACGGTGTCACCATCGCCCGTGAGGTCGAGCTCGACGACCCGTACGAGAACCTTGGCGCGCAGCTCGTCAAGGAGGTCGCCACCAAGACCAACGACGTCGCGGGTGACGGCACCACCACCGCCACCGTGCTGGCCCAGGCCCTGGTCAACGAGGGTCTGCGCAACGTCGCCGCGGGTGCCGGCCCGGCCGCCCTGAAGAAGGGCATCGACAAGGCCGTCGCCGCCGTCTCCGAGCACCTGCTGTCGGTCGCCCGCGAGATCGAGGGCAAGGACGACGTCGCCGCCGTCGCGAGCCTCTCCGCCCAGGACACCCAGGTCGGCGAGCTGATCGCCGAGGCGATCGACAAGGTCGGCAAGGACGGTGTCATCACCGTCGAGGAGTCGAACACCTTCGGCGTGGAGCTGGACTTCACCGAGGGCATGCAGTTCGACAAGGGCTACCTGTCGCCGTACTTCGTCACCGACGCGGAGCGTCAGGAAGCGGTCCTCGAGGACCCGTACATCCTGATCAACCAGGGCAAGATCTCCTCCATCCAGGAGCTGCTGCCGCTGCTGGAGAAGATCCTCCAGGGCGGCACCTCCCGCCCGCTGCTGATCATCGCCGAGGACGTCGACGGTGAGGCGCTGTCCACCCTCGTGGTGAACAAGATCCGCGGCACCTTCAACGCGGTGGCCGTCAAGGCCCCGGGCTTCGGCGACCGCCGCAAGGCGATCCTCGGCGACCTGGCCGTCCTCACCGGCGGCACCGTGATCTCCGAGGAGGTCGGCCTCAAGCTCGACCAGGCCGGTCTGGACGTGCTGGGCTCCGCCCGCCGCGTGACCGTCACCAAGGACGAGACGATCGTCGTCGACGGTGCCGGTGACTCCGAGGCCGTGACCGGCCGCGTCGCCCAGATCAAGGGCGAGATCGCCAACACCGACTCGGACTGGGACCGCGAGAAGCTGCAGGAGCGCCTGGCCAAGCTGGCCGGCGGCGTCTGCGTCATCCGTGTCGGTGCCGCCACCGAGGTGGAGCTGAAGGAGCGCAAGCACCGCCTCGAGGACGCCATCTCGGCGACCCGTGCCGCGGTCGAGGAGGGCATCGTCGCCGGTGGTGGCGCCTCCCTGGTCCACGCCGCCAAGGTGCTGGACGGCGGCCTGGGCCTGTCGGGCGACGAGGCCACCGGTGTCGCGGTCGTCCGCAAGGCGCTGCACGAGCCGCTGCGCTGGATCGCCCAGAACGCCGGCCTGGAGGGCTACGTCATCACCTCCAAGGTCGCCGAGCTGGAGCCGGGTCAGGGCTTCAACGCCGCCACCGGCGAGTACGGCGACCTGGTGAAGGCCGGCGTCATCGACCCGGTCAAGGTCACCCGCTCCGCCCTGGAGAACGCCGCCTCGATCGCCTCCCTGCTTCTCACCACCGAGACCCTCGTGGTGGAGAAGAAGGAGGAGGAGGCCGACGCCGGTCACGGCCACGGCGGTCACGGCCACTCGCACTGAGGCCCGACGCACTGACCGGAGGCCCGGTCCGCGCCCCGCTGGGGGTGGCGGGCCGGGCCTCCGGCGTTGCGGCACCGGCCGGGCCCGGGCGAGGCCGCAACGGTGTGTTCCATCCTTCAACTATCAGTTGAATTTTGCTAGTTGCAAAGAATGCCTTATATCTTGGAGGCATGATCGAGGCCCGCCATCTGCGCGTCCTGCGTGCCGTCGCCCGCACCGGCTCCTTCTCCGCCGCCGCTCGTGAGCTGGGTTGCACCCAGCCCGCGATCAGCCAGCAGATGAAGGCCCTGGAGAAGTCCGTGGACACCCCGCTGGTGGTCCGTTCGGGCCGCGGGATGCAGCTCAGCGAGGCCGGACGGGTGCTGCTCAAGCATGCCACCGGAATCCTCGCCGGACTCTCCGCTGCCGAGGAGGAGGTGGCGGCGATCGCCGGCCTGCGGGCCGGACGGGTCCGCCTGGTGTCCTTCCCGACCGCCAGCTCGACCCTGGTGCCGCCGGCCGTCGCCCGGCTGCGGGGCACCCATCCGGGGGTCCGCGTGTCGCTGGTCGAGGCGGAGCCGCCGGAGTCGCTGGCGATGCTGCGCGGCGGCGAGTGCGAGGTCGCGCTCGCCTTCCGCTATCCGCAGGCCCCCGGTTCCGTCCTCGCGACCGCGTCGGTGCCCGCGCACAGCACGCCGCGGGAGGCGCGCGCCGAGGCCAATCTGGAGGCCCAGCAGCTGAGCGCCGGCGCCGACTGGTCCGACCTGGTGGCCACCCCGCTGCTGGACGACCCGCTGGTCGGCCTGCTGCCCGCCGGGCACCGGCTGGCCGGGCGCGGCGGGCCGGTGGAGCTGGCCGAGCTGGCGGAGGAGCAGTGGATCGCCGGCTGCCCGCAGTGCCGGGGCCACCTGGTGGAGCTGTGCGCGGGGGCCGGCTTCGAGCCGCGGATCGACTTCGCCACCGACGACTACCCGGCGGTGGTCGGGCTGGTGGCGGCCGGGCTCGGGGTGGCGGTGCTGCCCGGACTGGCACTGGAGTCGGTGCGCCCGGACGGGGTGGCGACGGTGGCGGTGCACGCCGCCTCGGGGGCGCCGGCGGTACGGCAGGTGGTCGCGCTGACCCTGCCGGACCTCGCCGAGGTGCCGGCGGTGGCGCTGATGCTGGAGCGGCTGTCCGGGGCGGCCGCCGGCCGCTGACACCGCCGCCCCGCCCGGCCGCCGGAGGAGCGGGCCGCCGGGCGGGACCGGGCCGGCGGGGCCGGATTCCGGACGGAGGTCACCCGGAGGGGGTCGGAAGGGCCGCAGGGGGGTCGGTGGAGGCCGGGGGAGATCGCCGGTGGAGAAACGTTTCTCCTGGCCGGCGCGGAACCGGCCGCCTACTGCTGCGACACGCCCGGAGCGACCAGCGGCACTTCCACCAGACGGTGGCGCGAGCGGCCCATCAGCTCCTCGCGCTCGTCCTCGGTGAGACCTCCCCAGACGCCGTACGGCTCGCGGACCGCCAGGGCGTGCGCGGCGCACTCGGTGCGGACCGGGCAGCGGGTGCAGACCTCCTTGGCACTGGCTTCGCGTGAACTGCGGGCGGCGCCGCGTTCTCCCTCGGGGTGGAAGAAGAGGGAGCTGTCCACGCCGCGGCAGGCTGCGGAGAGCTGCCAGTCCCAGAGATCCGCGTTGGGGCCGGGGAGGCGGGAGAAATCTGCCATGGCTCATTCCCTTCAGAGGTCGTCGACCGCGGGCCGGTCACCAGCGGGTCGCGCTGGAGTCGGCTCGGCGGGGCGTCCGGCGCGGTGTGGACACCTGGAAATATGACTTACGGCAACTCCATGGACAAGTCACCCACAGAGTGGCACAACAGTCAATGACCATACAAAAGCTCTAAAAACGGGCAAAGTGGGCATGACTGTCGAGCTGACAGTCGCCCGGCGCAAGCGTGGCAATCGGGTGGCCGACCGGCGCGCGGAGCCCCGCGCGGGTGTGCGGGTTGTACGCCGACCGCGCGCGAGCTGGGCAAAAGTGCGGCGTGTGCACCGCGATGCGGCTGATCGGTAACGGGTCGGCCACGTACAGTGGTGGAGATGGCCCTGAAGGCCGTAACTCATTCGAGTGACGGTCGTTGGAAGTGCGGAGGCGGTTAGCGGACGCCGGACGTCGGGAACGATCGCGGGGAACCTGGGCGATCAGCACGGAGTCTGACGCCGGTGGGCCGTGTCGGAGAGGTTCGTACCAGCCAGGAGGCTCAACGTGACGCGGATCAGCTGCGGAGGACGACAGTCATGACTTCCGTTCTCGTTTGCGACGATTCCCCGCTCGCCCGCGAGGCGCTTCGCCGCGCGGTCGCGACCGTACCCGGTGTCGATCGGGTCACCACCGCGACGAACGGGGAGGAGGTCCTCCGCCGCTGGGTGGCCGACCGCTCCGATCTCGTCCTGATGGACGTCCGGATGCCCGGCCTCGGCGGGGTGGAGACGGTCCGGCGGCTGCTGTCCGCCGACCCCGGTGCCCGGATCATCATGCTCACCGTCGCCGAGGACCTCGACGGTGTCGCGCTCGCGGTCGCCGCGGGTGCGCGCGGTTACCTGCACAAGGACGCCTCGCGCGCCGAACTGCGGGCCACCGTGACCCAGGCCCTCGCCGACCCGACCTGGCGGCTCGCCCCCCGGCGGCTGCGCAGCCCCGACATGGGGGCCGCGCCGACCCTGACGGCACGTGAGATCCAGGTGCTGGAGGGCATGAGCCACGGCCGCAGCAACGCCGAGATCGGCCGTGAGCTGTTCCTCTCCGAGGACACCGTCAAGACCCACGCCCGGCGGCTGTTCAAGAAGCTCGGCGCCTCGGACCGCGCGCACGCGGTGGCCCTGGGCTTCCGGTGGGGCCTGGTCCGCTGACCGCCGGCGCCGCCGCCGGTTCCGGCCCGCTGTTCGCGATTGCCCCTGCGGAGGCGTGTGACGTTACGGCCCCGAGGTTGCACCATGGAGGAGTGGAGCACCTCGGGGACCAGCGGACAGGAACTGCGGCGAACCACGCAGCCGCGGGAGACTCGGCGGACGGCGCCGCGGACGGGACCGTCGGCGGCGGTGGGGCGGGAGGCGGTGCGGTGCAGGAGGGGCCGGTGGTGCGTACCGGAGCGGCACCGCATAACGTTCCGGTGCACAACTCCGGACGCGGTGCCGCGTTTTCCCGCGCGACCAGGCACCATGGACCGATGCGTGACGACGTGACGGGGTCTCCCGGCGAGGCGGACCCGGTGGAGGCCGAGCCCTCCGCGCCCGGGCCCGGCCCGGCGTACGCGGATCCGGCCGACGGGCCGGGCGCGCTCGCCGCGCTGGTCGCGGCCGCCGTCCGCGGCGAGGGCCCGGCGATCGACGCCCTGCTCGCCCACGTCCACCCGCTGGCGCTGCGCTACTGCCGCGGCCGGCTGGTCCGGCTGCCCGGCGGTGCCCGGCACCATGTCGACGACATCGCCCAGGAGGTCTGCGTCGCGGTGCTCTGCGCACTGCCCCGCTACCGGGACCTGGGCCGCCCGTTCGAGGCCTTCGTCTACGGGATCGCCGCGCACAAGATCGCCGATCTGCAGCGGGCCGCGATGCGCGGGCCCGGATCGACCGTGGTCCCGCAGGACGACCTGCCGGAGGTGCCGGACGACGCGCTCGGCCCGGAGGAGCGGGCGCTGCTCAGCAGCGACGCCGCGTGGGCCAAGGAGCTGCTCTCCAACCTGCCGGCCCGGCAGCGCGAACTGGTGCTGCTGCGGGTGGCCGCCGGACTCTCGGCGGAGGAGACCGGCGAGGTGCTCGGCATGTCGCCGGGGGCCGTCCGGGTCGCCCAGCACCGGGCCCTCAGCCGCCTCCGCGCCCTGGCGGAGGAGTCCTCCTAGGGGGCTGGTTGCCGCCCTGGGGGCGCGCGGGCGAATCATGGAATGACTCATGGTGGGCCGGTGTTGTCAAGGGCAGCACGAGGAGCCGTTCGCGGTGCCAGTACGATGGGGTATCGGCGTCTGGGCGGGTCGCCAAAGTTCCGACGGTGCGTGTGGGGTTCCCCTGGAGGATCCTCCAATGGACACCCGGCTTTCGGCGGTCCGAGTAGCTGATGACTGCGCCCCCACCCTCGGGCGTGAGCGGATTAGGCCGGCCACGGAAGGTACCCCCGAAATGTCTTACAACGCCGCAGGCGTACCCGAGAAGTTCGCGATGCTCGGGCTCACGTACGACGACGTCCTGCTGCTGCCGGGGGCGTCCGAGGTGCTGCCGAACCAGGTCGACACCTCCTCGCGGGTCTCCCGCAACGTGCGGGTGAACATCCCGCTGCTCTCCGCCGCGATGGACAAGGTCACCGAGGCGCGGATGGCGATCGCGATGGCCCGTCAGGGCGGCGTCGGCGTCCTGCACCGCAACCTGTCGGTCGAGGACCAGGCCAACCAGGTCGACCTGGTGAAGCGCTCCGAGTCCGGCATGGTCACCGACCCGATCACGGTCGGCCCGGACACCACGCTGGGCGAGGCCGACGCGCTGTGCGCGAAGTTCCGCATCTCCGGCGTGCCGATCGCCGACGAGAGCGGCAAGCTGCTCGGCATCGTCACCAACCGCGACATGGCCTTCGAGTCGGACCGCAGCCGCCGGGTCCGCGAGATCATGACCCCGATGCCGCTGATCACCGGCAAGGTCGGGATCTCCGGCGTCGACGCGATGGCGCTGCTCCGCCGCCACAAGATCGAGAAGCTTCCGCTGGTCGACGACGAGGGCCGGATCAAGGGCCTCATCACCGTCAAGGACTTCGTCAAGGCCGAGCAGTACCCGAACGCCGCCAAGGACGCCGAGGGCCGACTGCTGGTCGGCGCCGCCGTCGGCGCCAGCGCCGAGGCCTTCGACCGCGCCCAGGCCCTGGTCCAGGCGGGCGTGGACTTCCTGGTCGTCGACACCTCGCACGGCCACAGCCACAACGCGCTGGCCTGGATCGCGAAGATCAAGTCGGCCGTCGGGGTCGACGTGGTCGGCGGCAACGTCGCCACCCGTGACGGCGCCCAGGCGCTGATCGACGCCGGCGTGGACGGCGTCAAGGTCGGCGTCGGCCCGGGCTCCATCTGCACCACCCGCGTGGTCGCCGGCATCGGCGTCCCGCAGGTCACCGCGATCTACGAGGCGGCCCTGGCCTGTCAGGCGGCCGGCGTGCCGGTCATCGGCGACGGCGGCCTGCAGTACTCCGGCGACATCGGCAAGGCGCTCGCCGCCGGTGCCGACACCGTGATGCTCGGCTCGCTGCTGGCCGGCTGCGAGGAGTCCCCGGGCGAGCTGCTGTTCATCAACGGCAAGCAGTTCAAGTCCTACCGCGGCATGGGCTCGCTGGGCGCCATGCAGACCCGCGGCCAGGCGCGGTCCTTCTCCAAGGACCGCTACTTCCAGGGCGAGGTCACCTCCGACGAGAAGCTGATCGCCGAGGGCATCGAGGGCCAGGTCCCCTACCGCGGCCCGCTGTCCGCGGTGCTGTACCAGCTGGTCGGCGGCCTGCGTCAGACCATGGGCTACGTGGGTGCCGCCACCGTCGCCGAGATGGAGAGCAAGGGCCGGTTCGTCCGGATCACCTCGGCGGGTCTCAAGGAGAGCCACCCGCACGACATCCAGATGACCGTCGAGGCGCCGAACTACACCAGCCGCGGCTGATCACGCGCTGGTCCGGAGGGCCCGTCACCGACCGGTGGCGGGCCCTCCGGGCTGTCCGGGCGCCGGTCCGCAGCCGGTCCGCGGCCGGTCCGGGGGACGGGGCGGCGCCGTGCGGCCCCCGGGGGGTGCGGGATACTGGGGGGCGGCCGGGGTGACCCGGCCGGGCATGAGCAATACCAGCAGAAGGGCTCGAAGTGACTGAGATCGAGATCGGGCGTGGCAAGCGCGGCCGCCGGGCGTACGCCTTCGACGACATCGCCGTCGTCCCCAGTCGCCGTACGCGCGACCCGAAGGAGGTCTCGATCGCCTGGCAGATCGACGCCTACCGTTTCGAGCTGCCGTTCCTGGCCGCGCCCATGGACAGCGTGGTCTCCCCGCAGCAGGCCATCACCATCGGCCGCCTCGGCGGCCTGGGCGTGCTGAACCTCGAGGGCCTGTGGACCCGCTACGAGGACCCGCAGCCGCTGCTCGACGAGATCGCCGCGATCACCGACGAGGCCGCCGCCACCCGCCGTCTGCAGGAGATCTACTCGGAGCCGATCAAGGCCGAGCTGATCAAGCAGCGGATCCAGGAGGTCCGCGACTCGGGTGTGGTCACCGCCGCCGCGCTCTCGCCGCAGCGCACCGCCGAGTTCTCCAAGGCCGTCGTGGACGCCGGGGTCGACGTCTTCGTCATCCGCGGCACCACCGTCTCGGCCGAGCACGTCTCCGGTGCCGCCGAGCCGCTCAACCTGAAGCAGTTCATCTACGAGCTGGACGTCCCGGTCATCGTCGGCGGCTGCGCCACCTACACCGCCGCCCTGCACCTGATGCGCACCGGCGCGGCCGGCGTGCTGGTGGGCTTCGGCGGCGGCGCCGCGCACACCACCCGCAACGTGCTGGGCATCCAGGTGCCGATGGCCACCGCCGTCGCCGACGTGGCCGCCGCCCGCCGCGACTACATGGACGAGTCCGGCGGCCGCTACGTGCACGTCATCGCGGACGGCGGCGTCGGCTACAGCGGCGACATCCCGAAGGCGGTCGCCTGCGGCGCCGACGCGGTGATGATCGGTGCCGCGCTGGCCCGCGCCACCGACGCGCCCGGCAAGGGCTACCACTGGGGCATGGAGGCCGTGCACGAGGAGCTGCCGCGCGGCAAGGTGGTCGACCTCGGCACCGTCGGCAGCACCGAGGAGATCCTCACCGGTCCGTCGCACACCCCGGACGGCACCATGAACCTGTTCGGCGCCCTGCGTCGGGCGATGGCGACCACCGGGTACACCGAGCTCAAGGAGTTCCAGCGGGTCGAGGTGACCGTCAACCCGGCGCTCCACCACCGCTGAGCCGGCCGCTCCCGCCCGAGGCCCCGTCGCACCGCGCGACCGGGGCCTCGCGCCGTTCCGGGCCGGGCGGGCCCGCTACTGGCGGGTGGCGGCCCGGCGGGTCAGCAGGAAGCCGCCGATCACGGCGATGCCGTAGAAGACCAGGTCCAGCGTGCGGCGGTCGGCGCGCCAGAGCGGGAGGGCGTCGCGGAGCAGTTCGCCGTACCCGGTGCCGGCCAGCTGGTGCAGCCGACGGGTCTGCCCGAGCAACTGGCCGAGGAACAGCGCGCCGGAGGCCAGCACGGCGCCCAGCGGCGGCAGCAGCCGGCCGGGGCCGCCGAGCCGGCCGAGCGGCCAGGCCACCGCGGCCGCCGGGGCGATGGCCAGCCAGCCGACGGTGGCCTCGGCGCGGATCGGCGCGCAGCCGAGGGCTGCCGCACCGGCCAGCATCGCGAGGACGGCGATCGCCACCGCCGGGACGGTCCGCCCGCGCCCGCGCCCGCGCCGGCGACGGCGTCCGGGGGCGTTCGGCTCGGGCGTCGCGGCGGCCGCCGGGGCGGGGTCGGCCGGGTCGACGGGGCGGTAACCGGCCACCGGCGCACCGGGCATACCGGGGGCGACGTACCCCTCCGGGGTCTCCGGTTCCGGTGCGACCGAGAAATGCCGGGCCGTGGGCGGCCGGTTCGACTGGCCGTCAGCGCCCGGTGCGGATGCGGTCATGGACGTCCTTTTCCCCCCGGAAAGACGGTGAGCTGCCGAACGGTAGCAGTGGCCGGAGCCGGCCGGACAGAGTTTTCGATCACAGATCGGGCACGGAGCGCCGCCCCGGTCCGGGGCGCGGACCAGGGTGGCCGGGGGCCGGGTGGCCGGGCGCGCGCGGGACAGGGGATGATGGAGGCTTGGGCGTTCGGGCCCGACGCCGGTCCGACGTGCCGTCATCACGACCGCCAGCAGCACATGGGGGAACGTTCCGAATGACCCAGGCGCAGGGTTCCACCGGCCGCCTCCTGGCCGGACGCTACCGGCTGGACGCGGTGCTCGGTCGTGGTGGCATGGGCACAGTGTGGCGCGCCGAGGACGAGATGCTGGGCCGGACGGTCGCGGTCAAGGAACTGCGGATGAACGCCAGCGTGGACGAGGACGAGAAGCACCGGCTGATCGTCCGGACCCTGCGCGAGGCCAAGGCGACGGCGCGGATCCGGCACTCCTCGGCGGTCACCGTCTTCGACGTGGTCGAGGAGGACGACCGGCCGTGGATCGTCATGGAG
>NZ_JZWY01000015.1:0-9417 GCF_000966955.1 Streptomyces sp. NRRL S-495 | reverse complement strand
TCTTCGACGTGGTCGAGGAGGACGACCGGCCGTGGATCGTCATGGAGCTGGTCGAGTCCCGCTCGCTCGCGGACGTCATCCGGGAGGACGGCCCGCTGGCGCCGGCCCGGGCGGCGGAGATCGCGCTGGACGTGCTCGGCGTGCTGAGCGCCGCGCACGCGCACGGCATCCTGCACCGGGACGTCAAGCCGTCCAATGTGCTGATCGGCGAGGACGGCCGGGTCGTGCTCACGGACTTCGGCATCGCCAGCGTGGAGGGGGACTCCTCGGTGACGTCGACCGGGATGCTGGTCGGCGCGCCCTCGTACATATCCCCGGAGCGGGCCCAGGGGCAGAAGCCCGGACCGCCGGCCGACCTGTGGTCGCTGGGCGGCACGCTGTACGCGATGGTCGAGGGGCGGCCGCCGTACGACCGGGGCTCGGCGCTGGCCACCCTGACGGCGGTGATGACGGAGGAGCTCACCGCGCCGGTGAACGCCGGGCCGCTGCGGCCGGTGGTCGAGGGGCTGCTGGCCAAGGACCCGGCGGAGCGGCTGACCGCCCCGCAGACCCGGTCGATGCTCAAGCGGGTGGTCGCGGAGGCGACCGCGCGGGCCGAGTCGACCACCGAGCACGCGGTGCCGGTGGCGGGCGCGGGCGGCGGTACGGGTAGTGACACCGGCGCGGGCGGCGGTTCGGCCGGCGGTTCGGTCGGCGGTTCGGGCAAGGGCACCGGCAAGGGCGGGAAGCCGCCGGTCGGCGGACTGCTCGGGACGGTCCGGGTGGGCAGCCGGGCCGGGGACGCCGGGAGCGGGGAGACGCCGGTGGCACCGGGCACCCCGGAGGCGCCGGTGCCGGTCGGGGACGCGGAGACCTCGGCCGAGGCGGCCAGGCCGGTCACCAGTGAGTGGACGCTGGGCGCGACCCAGGCCGCCGGGGCCGACCCGCGCACCGGCCGGCGGCGGCTGGCCGTCGCGACGGCGGTGGTGGTGCTGCTGCTGATCGCGGGCCTGATCGTGCTGCTGCAGGCGTTCGGCGGCTCCGAGGACGGCTCGGCCGAGGGCGCGCGCGGCACCGCGCCGGTGGCGGCGGTCACGGCCGGCAGCACGGACGGCGCCGCGCCGGCGACGGCCTCGGAGAGCACCGGCCCGGGGGAGGCCGCGGCGCCCGCGCCGACCGCCGCCCCGGCCGCCACGCCGACGCCCACGCCGACGCCTACGCCGACTCCCAGTGCCACGCCGACGCCGACACCGACGCAGACCGGGGCGGTCGTGCCGGCCGGGTACCACGAGTACAAGGACCCGTCCGGCTTCTCGATCGTGCTGCCCGACTGGCTGCAGCCGACGGGCTCCGACTCGAACCGCCGCACCTTCAAGGGCAACGGCAGCACCCTGCGGGTCGAGTGGACGACCACGCCGGGGGCGAGCGCGCTCGCCGACTGGCAGGCCTCCGAGCCCGGGCTGCGCGGGCAGGTGAGCAACTACCAGCGGGTGCAGCTGCAGTCCGTCGCCTACCGGGAGTGGACCAACGCGGCCGACTGGGAGTGGACCAACGGCACCCCCAGGACGCACTCGCTGAACCGGGGCTTCGTCACCGGCTCCCCGGCCAAGTACGGCTACGCGATCTACTGGACCACGCCGGACGCGGACTGGTCGGCGGCGCCGAACGCGCAGGCGCGGCAGACCGCGTTCGACACCTTCCAGCCCGCGCCGTAAGTCTTCCGCTCGCCTCCGGGGCGGGGGCACCCGCTCGCGCTTCGCGGGTGCCCGTCCGGTCAGCCGATGAGGCGCTGTTTGGCGCGGGTGAACTCCTCGGCGGTGAGGGCGCCGGCGGTGTGCAGGGCGGCCAGCCGCTCCAGCTGGTCGAGCAGGTCGGCGCCGGTGGAGGCGGGGGCCGCGGGGGCGGCGGCGATCGGCTCCTTCCGGGAGCCCTCGCGGGCCAGCCGGGCGGCAGCGCGGAGCTGCTCGGCGAACACCTCGGCCTTGACCACGTCCTCGAAGCGGTGCGAGCCGGTCAGCGCGACCACGAGCAGTACCTCGCCGTTGATCCGGGTCCTGGTGACGGTCGCGTCGGTGACCGCCGCGAGCGGAACCGGGACCGGGGGCTTGCCGTCCTTGAGGAAGAGCAGCCGATGGGTGGTCAGGACCAGCACGCCCTTGCGGAAGTGGTCGGGGTGGCGTCCCGCCGTCGAGGCGATCGGCTTCTCGTCGGGGGCGACGTTCGCCTCGACCGTGCGCAGGGCCGCGGCCCGGTGGTCACTGCTGCTGTTGCCGGCCACGTCGAAGGCCGTGTCGATGAGATCGCTCCAGTCCATGGACCGAGGGTAATCCGGGGGACCGGGGCGGTGTCTTCCGCGGGCAACTAGGCTTGGCGGCGAGCGGAGAGGAACACGCATGCGAGCGGGCCCGGGGCAGGTGCTGGCGGGGCGTTATCGGCTGACGGACCACCTGGAGGCGCTGGGCGCGTTCGCCGCGGACGAGCGGACCGGTGACGTCGTGCGGCTGCGCGCGCTGGAGCTGCCCGCGGTGCTGATCGGGGATCAGGAGCCGGACGGCCCCGGCGCGGAGCCGGGGGAGCGGCTGGTGCGGCGGGTGGCGGCGGTCGGTGCCGCGGCGCCCCGGCACGCCCGACTGCTGCAGGGCGCGGGGGCTTTCGTCGAGGGCGACCTGCTGTGGACGGTCGAGGAACGGCCCGCCGGACAGCCGCTGGACGCGCTGCTCGGAGCCGGCCCGCTGCCGCCGTACCGCGCGGCGGAGGTGGCGGCGGACCTTGCCGGGGCGCTGCGGGCACTGCACGGGGCGGGCCTGGTGCACGGGAACGTGACGGCCGCCTCGGTGCTGGTCGGCGAGGACGGTGCGGCCCTGCTGGGCGGGCTGCTCCCCGGGGTGGCCGAGGAGGCGCTGGCGGAGGAGCTGGGCGGTCCGGGCGGGCGGCGGCGGTACGAGGTGCGGGCCGCGCTGGTCGGGCCGGTGGCCGAGCGGTGGCCGTTGGACGGCGGCCCGGCCGGCGACTGCTGGGCGCTCGGGGTGCTGCTGCACCGGATGGCGACCGGGAGGGCGCCGTACCCGGAGAGCGGGGTGCCGGAGCTGGTGACGGCGGTGCGGGAGGGCCGGCGGGTCCCCGCCGAGGCGTGCGGGCCGCTGGGGCCGCTGGTGGAGCGGCTGGTGCAGTCCGATCCGGCGCTGCGGCCGACGGCTGCGGAGATCACGCTGGAGCTGGCGGAGCTGCTGGCGCGCGCGCCGGAGCCGGTGGACGGGCCGGCGGCGGCCGGTGCGCCGGGGCTTCCGGGGCCCCGGTCGGCGCGGCCGGCCGGGCGGCGCCGGGCGAAGGGCGCGGCTGCGGCGGGCCGGTCGCGGGACCGGCACGGGGGGCCGCCGAAGGCGGAAACGATGCGGGCGGAGGCGGCCGGAGCGGCCCGGCCGCCGCGGATCCCGCCGGCGCTGCTGGGGCCGCTCCTGGTCGGCGGAGTGTTCCTGCTGCTGGTCCTCGGCGTGGCGGCCGTGGTGCTGTTCGCAGGCTGACGGGGCCGGTGGGAACATGGTCGCCGGAACGGCGGGCGGGGGAGATTCCCGGGGGACACCCGGGACGCCTAGGGTGTCCGTGGAATCTGTTCGATTCAGTGGTCTGCACCGAGTGGTCTGCACCGGGCCCTCCGTCGCGTGACGGCAGGTGAATGAGGGGGAGCGGTCGCGGATGGGCGCGCAGGACCGGCCGGAGTCGGCCGAGGGGGAGCGGCTGCTGGTCGGTCGCTACGAGCTGGGCGAGCGGCTCGGCCGCGGCGGGATGGGCACGGTCTGGCGGGCCCGGGACCGGATGCTGGACCGCGAGGTCGCGGTCAAGGAGCTGACCGTCAGCCACCTCCCCGAGGAGGAGGTGGAGATCCTGCACGCCCGGATGAAGCGGGAGGCCGCCGCGGCCGCCCGGATCAAGCACCCCGGCGTGATCACCGTGCACGACGTGCTGGAGCAGGACGGCCGGCCGTGGATCGTCATGGAGCTGGTCGACGGCCGTTCGCTGGCCGATGTGATCAGCCAGGACGGCACCCTGCCGCCGCGCGCCGCCGCCGAGGTGGGCGGCCAGGTGCTGGCCGCGCTGCACCGGGGCCACCAGCTGGGAGTGCTGCACCGGGACGTGAAGCCGGCCAATGTGCTGCTGGAGCACGGGACGGGGCGGGCGGTGCTGCTGGACTTCGGCATCGCGACGTACGAGGGCTCGGCCGAGCTGACCCGGCCGGGCGACCTGGTCGGTTCGCCGGACTACCTGGCCCCGGAGCGCGCCCAGGGCGAGCGGCCGGGCCCGGCCTCCGACCTGTGGGGGCTGGGGGCGACGCTGTACGCGGCGGTGGAGGGCGACTCGCCGTTCCGCCGCACCTCGCCGCTGACCACGCTGGCCGCGGTGGTCGGTGACCCGCTGCCGGAGCCGCGCCGGGCCGGGCCGCTGGGTCCGGTCCTGGCCGCGCTGATGGCGAAGGACCCGGACGAGCGGCCGAGCGCGGACGAGGCGGCCCGGATGCTGGCCGAGGTGCAGGCCGGGCACACCGTCGGGCTCAAGCCGGTCGCGCCGGTGCGGATGCCGACCCAGTCGGTGCCGGTGGTGGACCGGGCGGGCCAGCCGGAGGAGCGGTCGGAGGACCGGTCGGACGACGGGTCGGAGAACGAGGCCGGGGCGGCGTCGGCATCGGGATCGGCGGAGGGCGCGGAGGCCGTCACGGTGCCCCAGGCCCGGGCGGCATCGGAGCGGGCGGCGTCGGAGCGGGCGGAGGAGCCCTCGGAGGAGCCTTCCCCCGGGACCGACCCGGCGCGGGAGAGCGACGAAGGGGCGCCCACCGGACCGGTCACGCCGGTGCCGTACACCGATGCGCCCGCGCGCGGGCCGGCCAGGCGCCGGACGGTGCTGCGGGTGCTCGCGCTCGTGGTGGGCCTGGCGGTGCTGGCCGCCGGGGCGCTCTACCTGGTCCAGCGCCAGCGCGCGGAGGACCCCGACCGGTCCGCCCCGAGCCTGACCCAGGGCCCGGGCCCGGTCGGGCCGCAGCCGACCGCCCCGGTCGACGGCGCTCCCGCGCCCAGCGGCTACCAGTGGGTGGACGACCCGGCGGGCTTCCGCTTCCCGCTGCCGGTGACCGTCCCGGCCTGGCAGCGCTCCAGCACGCCGGACAACCAGATCTACTACAGCCCCGACAACAAGGCGCACTACCTGCAGTTCGCCGTCACCGTGGGCCAGTCGGTCCGGCCGCTGGAGCACATGCGGCAGATGGAGAGCACCGTCTCCAAGTCGTTGAAGGAGTACAAGCAGCACCGGCTCACCGGCGTCGCCGTGAACGGCCACGAGGCCGCGGTCTGGGAGTTCAGCTACCTGGCCAAGGAGGGCGGCCGCCGCCGGGCGATCGAGGCCGAGTTCATCGACGAGGACGGCACCAGCTACGCGATCTACTCCTCCAGCTTCGACCGGGGCAACGAGTGGAACGAGGCCGAGCAGCGGTTCAACGCGGTGCTCCACTACTTCACCCCGACCCGCTGACCGCCGCCGGCCGCCGCTGATCCGTAGCGTCCGCACCCGCACGGGGGTTTCTTGTTACCGACGGGTACCGCACCGGCCGCCGAGCGCCTAGGCTGCGCCCTATGTCGGACCTCACAGCAGCTGCCACGGCCACCGATCCCGCCGGCCCGGGCGCGCCGGGCCGCAACCCCGCCGCCCCGGGCGGTGGGCGTACCGTCGCCTCGGCCGTGCCCTCGTCACTGGTCGACCGCCTCGCCGCCGGGGTCACCGCCACCGGCGAGCCCAGTGTGGTGGAGACCGTCGCCCCGCTGACCGGCGAACGGCTGGCCGGCCTGCCGCGGTCCACCCCCGCGGACGTCGAGGTCGCCTTCGAGCTCGCCCGCCGCGCCCAGCCGTCCTGGGCCGCGCTGCCGGTCCGCCGGCGCGCCGCCGTCCTGCTGCGCTTCCACGATCTGCTGATCAAGCGGCAGGACGAGGTGCTCGACCTCATCCAGGCGGAGACCGGCAAGGCCCGGCTGCACGCCTTCGAGGAGGTGCTCGCGGTCGCGATCGCGGCCCGCCACTACGGCCGGGCCGCGCACGGCTACCTGCGCGACAAGCGGCACCTCGGCGCGGTGCCGCTGTTCACCCAGGCGGTCGAGGCCCGCCGCCCCAAGGGCGTGGTCGGCCACATCTCGCCGTGGAACTACCCGTTCGAGCTGTCGGTCGGCGACGCGCTGCCGGCCTTCGTGGCGGGCAACGCGGTGGTCAACAAGCCGGACACCCAGACCGCGCTGACCGCGCTCTGGGCCCGCGAGCTGCTGATCGAGGCCGGACTGCCGGCCGACCTGTGGCAGATCGTGATCGGCGACGGCCCGGTGATCGGCCCGGCCGTGGTCGAGCACGCCGACTACGTCTCGTTCACCGGCTCCACCCGCACCGGCCGCGAGGTCGCCCGGCGGGCCGCCGAGCGGCTGGTCGGCGCCTCGCTCGAACTCGGCGGCAAGAACGCCCTGCTGGTGCTGGCCGACGCGGACCTCGACAAGGCCGCCGAGGGCGCCGTCCGGGCCTGCTTCTCCTCGGCCGGCCAGCTGTGCATCTCGATCGAGCGGCTGCTGGTCCACCGCTCGGTGGCCGACGAGTTCCTCGCGAAGTTCGCCGCCCGCACCCGCGCGCTGCGGCTCGGCGGCGGCCTCGCCTACGGGGCGGACAGCCTACGGGGCGGACATGGGCTCGCTGGTCTCGGGACGCCAGTTGGAGGCCACCACCCGGCACGTCGAGGAGGCGGTCAAGGCCGGCGCCACCGTGCTGGCCGGCGGCAGGGCCCGGCCGGACCTCGGCCCGTTCTTCCACGAGCCGACCATCCTGGAGGGCGTCACCCCGGACATGGCGGTCTGCGGCGAGGAGACCTTCGGCCCGGTGGTGTCCGTCTACCGCTTCGACACCGAGGAGGAGGCGGTGGCCGCCGCCAACTCCACCCCGTACGGCCTCAACTCCAGCGTCTGGACCACGGACGTGCGGCGCGGGCGGGCGATCGCGGCCCGGCTGCGCACCGGCACCGTGAACGTCAACGAGGCGTACGGCGCCGCCTACGGCTCGGCCGCCTCGCCGATGGGCGGCATGGGCGACTCCGGGCTCGGCCGGCGGCACGGCGCCGAGGGCATCCTGCGGTTCACCGAGGCGCAGACGATCGCCAGCCAGCGGCTGCTGCCGCTCGCCCCGGCGTTCGGCCAGGACGACAAGCAGTACGCGGCGATGATGACCGCCGGGCTGCGGATCCTGAAGGCGCTGCGCGTCAAGTAGCCGGGCCCCCGGGCCGGCCCCCGTTTCGTGAACGACTTCCGAAGGAGCAGAGGCAGATGGTGGGTTCGGCTGACGGCCAGGAGTTCGACTACGACGTGGTCGTGGTCGGCTCCGGCTTCGGCGGTTCGGTCTCGGCGCTGCGGCTGACCGAGAAGGGGTACCGGGTCGCCGTCCTGGAGGCCGGGCGCCGCTTCGACCGCGACGAGCTGCCCAGGAACTCCTGGGACGTCGCCAACTACCTGTGGGCGCCGAAGCTCGGCCTGTACGGCATCCAGCGCATCCATCTGCTGGCCAATGTGCTGATCCTGGCCGGCGCCGGGGTCGGCGGCGGCTCGCTGAACTACGCCAACACCCTGTACGTGCCGCCGAAGGCGTTCTTCGAGGACCGCCAGTGGCAGCACATCACGGACTGGCAGGAGGAGCTGGCGCCGTTCTACGACCAGGCGCGGCGGATGCTCGGGGTGCGGCTCAACCCGACCGTCACGCCCTCGGACGTCCACCTCCGGGCGGCCGCCGAGCGGATGGGCGTCGGCGACACCTTCCACATGGCACCGGTCGGGGTGTTCTTCGGCGACGGCAAGGACGCCGACGGCGCGGCGAAGGCGGCGCCCGGCGAGGAGGTGCCGGACCCGTACTTCGGCGGCGCCGGCCCGGCCCGGCGGTCCTGCGTCGAGTGCGGCGAGTGCATGACCGGCTGCCGCCACGGCGCCAAGAACATGCTCACCGAGAACTACCTGCACCTGGCCGAGCGGGGCGGCGCCGAGATCCACCCGCTCACCACGGTGGCCCGGATCCGGGAGTGGGGCGAGGGCTTCGCGGTGGACGTCCGGCGCACCGACGCCCGCTCCACCACCGACCGGGTCAAGGCCGGGGCGCGGACGATCACGGCGGCCCGGGTGGTGGTCGCGGCCGGCACCTACGGCACCCAGAACCTGCTGCACCGGATGCGGGCGGGCGGCCACCTGCCCCGGATCTCCGCCCGGCTCGGCGAGCTGACCCGGACCAACTCCGAGGCGCTGGTGGGCGCGCAGACCACCGACCGGCGGTACGGCGCCCGCGCGGACTTCACCAAGGGCGTGGCGATCACCTCCTCGATCCACCCCGACGAGAACACCCACATCGAGCCGGTCCGCTACGGCAAGGGCTCCAACGCGATGGGCGCGCTCTCGATCGCCCAGGTGCGGGGCGGCGGGCGGCTCCCGCGCTGGCTGCGCTACCTCGGCAACTCGGTCAAGCACCCGGTGACCTTCGGCCGCTCGATGAACCAGCACCGGTGGTCGGAGAAGACGATCATCGGCCTGGTGATGCAGTCGCTGGACAACTCGATCACCGTCTCGCTGAAGGAGAAGGGCCTCGGCAAGGGCACGCTGACCTCCCGCCAGGGCCACGGTGCGCCCAACCCCACCTGGATCCCGGCCGCCGAGCAGGGCGCGCAGGCGCTCGCCGAGGAGATCAACGGCTTCGCCGGCAGCAGCGTGGGCGAGATCTTCGACATCCCGCTGACCGCCCACTTCCTCGGCGGCTGCGCGATCGGCGACTCCCCGGAGACCGGTGTGGTCGACCCCTACCACCGGCTCTACGGCTACCCCGGGATCAGCGTGGTGGACGGTGCGGCGGTCTCCGCCAACCTCGGCGTCAACCCCTCGCTGACCATCACGGCGCAGGCCGAGCGGGCGATGTCGATGTGGCCCAACAAGGGCGAGGAGGACACCCGGCCGGCCGCCGGCGAGGCCTACCGCCGGGTCGCCGCGGTCGCGCCCGTCGCACCGGCGGTGCCCGAGGACGCGTTCGGCGCCCTGCGGCTGCCGCTGCTGGCGGTGCCGGAGGTGCCGAAGAAGCGGGACTGAGCACGGCCGGGGGCCGCGCCGCCGGAGCGCGGCGCGGCCTCCGGCGTCTTCCGGTCCGGTCCGTGGACGGTGACCGGTTGACAGCTGTCCGTGCCCGATGAAAGAAAAGGGGCGCCCTGGGGGGACCAGGCGATCGTTCGTTCGGACGGGGGGACGCGGCCCATGGCCATCTGCGCATCCTGCGGCGCGGTTTCGGCGGAAGGGGCGTCGGTCTGCGCGTCCTGCGGGCGGCCGGCGGTGCCGCCCCCGCTCCTGCCACCCGCTCCGCTGCCGCCGCCGCTCCTGCCGCCCCCGGGTTCGCCGCCGCCCGTGC
>NZ_JZWY01001116.1:0-4857 GCF_000966955.1 Streptomyces sp. NRRL S-495 | reverse complement strand
AGGCCCAGGTGATCAACCTGCTGGAGCAGCTGCAGAACGAGTTCGAGCTCTCCTACATGTTCATCGCCCACGACCTCTCCATCGTCCGGCACATCTCCGACCGCGTCGGCGTGATGTACCTCGGCAAGATGGTCGAGATCGGCACGGACGAGGAGATCTACGAGAACGCCACCCACCCGTACACCCAGGCGCTGCTCTCCGCGGTGCCGGTGCCGGACCCGACGGCCCGTGAGTCCCGTGACCGGATCATCCTGACCGGTGACATCCCCTCGCCGGCCAACCCGCCGTCGGGCTGCCGCTTCCGCACCCGCTGCTGGAAGGCCGAGGAGCGCTGCTCGACCGAGGTCCCGCTGCTGGCGGTGCCCGAGGTGCTGAGCGGTGCGGCCAAGCACGAGTCGGCGTGCCACTTCGCCGAGGTCCGGGAGCCGGCCGCGGCCTGAGCCCGCGTCCGACCCCGCCCGGAGGGGCCCGTAGCCGTTCGCGGCACGGGCCCCTCCGGCGTTTCCCGGCCCGGACGGACGGGGCGTCAACCGGGCGCGGCGGCCGTGCACCCGTCCGGGGGTACCCGACTCGCGCCGCCACGGTGCCGCGCTTCTCATGGGGTGTGATGCGTCACACACCTTGAGGAGGGACCTCCATGCCCGTGGCCACCCGTGCTCGATGGGTCCTCGCCGCAGCGACGTCCGTGGCCCTGGTGGCCAGCGGGTGCAGCAGCAGCGACGGCGGCAGCAGCGGTTCGTCGAACAGCAGCAAGACCTTCAGTTACCAGAGCAGTGAGCCGCAGAACCCGCTGCAGCCGGCCAACGCCAACGAGACCGGCGGCGGGCGCATCATCCAGAACCTCTTCAAGGGGCTGGTCGACTACGACCCCTCGAACGCGAAGATCCGGATGCAGGTCGCGGACAGCATCGACACCAGCGACTCGCAGACCTTCAACGTCACGATGAAGAGCGGCTGGACGTTCCACGACGGCACGCCGGTCAAGGCGAGCAACTTCGTCGACGCCTGGAACTGGGGCGCGACCACCAGCAACAACCAGATCAACAGCTCCTGGTTCTCCGACATCGAGGGCTACCAGGACGTCCACCCGGCCAGCGGCCAGCCGACCGCGAGCAAGATGTCCGGGCTGACCGTCACGGACGACACGCACTTCACCATCAAGCTGCGGAACAAGGTCTCGTACTTCGAGTACAAGCTCGGCTACATCGCCTTCTCCCCGCTGCCGGACTCCTTCTTCAACGACCCGACCGGCGCCGGTCAGAAGCCGGTGGGCAACGGCCCGTACCAGTTCGTCAGCTGGGACCACAACCAGCAGGTGGTCACCAAGGCCTACCCGAACTACCAGGGCGTGGACAAGCCGAAGAACGGCGGCGTCGTCTTCAAGATGTACAGCACGGCCGAGGCCGCCTACGCCGACCTCCAGTCCAACAACCTGGACGTGATGGACCAGGTGCCGCCGTCCGCGCTGGCCACCTACAAGACCGACCTGGGCGACCGGGCGATCGACTCGCCGCAGGGCGCCATCCAGAACATCGGCTTCACGCTCTACCAGGCGGACTGGGCCGCGCCGGAGAAGGCCCAGGTCCGCCAGGGCATCTCGATGGCGATCGACCGCGACACCATCACCAAGACGGTGCTCCAGGGGTCGCGCGCGCCCGCCAGCGCCTGGGTCGCCGAGGGCGTCGAGGGGTACAAGGCGGGCCAGTGCGGTGACTTCTGCACGTTCAACGCGGACAAGGCCAAGCAGCTGATCGCCCAGGGCGGCGGCGTCCCGGGGAACACCCTGACCATCACCTACAACGCGGACGGCGGCCACAAGGAGTGGGTCGACGCGGTCTGCAACTCGATCCGGCAGAGCACCGGCGTCAACTGCACGGGCGACCCGAAGCCCGACTTCAAGACCGCCCGTGCGGCGATCACCGGCCACCAGATCAACGGCATGTTCCGGACCGGCTGGGTGCAGGACTACCCGTTGAACGCCAACTTCCTCGCCGACGTCTACCGCACCGGCGCCGCGTCCAACGACTTCGGCTACAGCAGCCCGCAGTTCGACCAGCTGTCCACCCAGGCGGACCAGGCGGACAGCGTCCAGGCCTCGGTGACCGGCTACCAGCAGGCCGAGGCGGTGCTGGCGACCGACATGCCGGCCATCCCGCTCTGGTACTACCGCACCAACTCGGGCTACTCCAGCAACGTCCAGAACGTGGCGTTCGACTCCTTCGGCAACCCGGCCTGGACCCAGGTCGAGGTCAAGGGCTGAGCCCCCTCCCCGCGCCGGCCCCGCCCTCCCCGCACGGGGGGCGGGGCCCGGGCACTCGGTCCAACGGCCCTCCGCACCCGGTCACGGGCCGACCAGTCACCTAGGAAGGAGGCTCGGATGGGAAGTTACGTGCTGCGGCGGGTGCTGCAGATGATCCCGGTGTTCTTCGGCTCCACATTCCTGATCTTCCTGATGGTCTACACGCTGCCGGGCGACCCGGTCGCGGCGCTCTTCGGGGACAAGGCCGCCGACCCGGCGGTGGTGGCCAACCTGAAGCACCGGTACTACCTCGACCAGCCGGTGTGGAAGCAGTACCTGCACTACATGGGCAACCTGTTCCAGGGCGACTTCGGGACGAGCTTCACCGGCCGTTCGGTCACCGACATCATGGCGGACGCCTTCCCGGTCACCATCCGGCTGGCCCTGATGGCCTTCGCCTTCGAGCTGGTCGTCGGGCTCGCGCTCGGCCTGGTCTCCGGCCTCAGCCGGGGCAGCATCCAGGACACCCTGGTGCTGGTCCTGACCCTGGTGGTGATCTCGATCCCGGTGTTCGTGCTCGCCTACATCGCCCAGACGATCTTCGCGACCAATCTGGGCTGGGTCACCCCGACGGTGCAGAACTCCAAGGACCTCTCCCAGCTGATCCTGCCCGCGATCGTGCTGGGTTCGCTCTCCCTCGCGTACGTCGCCCGGCTCACCCGGACGTCGATCGGGGAGAACCTGCGGGCCGACTACATGCGCACCGCGGTCGCCAAGGGCCTGCCCCGGCGGACCATCATCTCCCGGCACCTGCTGCGCAACTCGCTGATCCCGGTGGTCACCTTCCTCGGCACCGACCTCGGCGCGCTCATGGGCGGCGCGATCGTGACCGAGGGGATCTTCAACGTGCAGGGCATCGGCAACGTCCTGTACCGGGCGATCAACCAGAAGGAGGGCCCCACCGTGGTCGGCATCGTGACCGTCCTGGTGATCGTGTACCTGGTCGCCTCCCTGATCGTCGACCTGCTCTACGCGGTCCTGGACCCGAGGATCCGCTATGCCTGACCTGCATGACGAGGGCGAGTTCAAGCCGCACCCGGCCCCCGGCGTCGACCACCTCGACTACGCCGGCGAGCAGGGCATGGCGGTCGAGCAGGAGACCCTGGTCGAGGGCGACCCGGCCAAGCGGGAGGAGGCCCGCAGCCTCTGGGGCGACGCCTGGCGGGACCTCCGCCGGCGGCCGATCTTCCTGATCTCGGCGCTGCTGATCCTGCTGCTGATCGTGATGTCGATCTTCCCCTGGGCATTCACGGACGCCAACCCGCGCCAGGCCGACCTGATCCACAACTTCCTCAAGCGCCCGGACTGGTCGGACTTCTTCGGTGCCGGCTGGTTCGGCTACGACGGCCAGGGCCGCTCCATCTACGCCCGGGTGGTCTACGGGGCCCGGGCCTCGATCACCGTCGGAATCTTCGTGACCCTCGGGGTCACCCTGCTCGGCGGGCTGACCGGCATGGTCGCCGGGTACTTCGGCGGCGCGGTGGACGCGGTGATCTCCCGCATCATCGACATCTTCTTCGGCATTCCGCTGCTGCTCGGCGCGCTGGTCCTGCTGGGCGCCTTCTCCGCCCGCACGGTGTGGAGCGTGGTCGTCGCCCTGGCCGTCCTCGGCTGGACGCAGATCGCGCGCGTCATGCGCGGCGCCGTCCTGACCGTGAAGCAGGCCGACTACGTGATGGCCGGCCGCGCACTCGGTGCGGGCACCGGGCGGCTGATGTTCCGGCACATCCTGCCGAACGCGCTCGCGCCGGTGATCGTCGTCGCCACCATCGCGCTGGGCGGCTACATCGCGACCGAGGCCACCCTGAGCTTCCTCGGCATCGGACTGCAGGATCCGACCATCTCCTGGGGCATCGACATCGCCTCCGCCCAGAAGGTGATCCGAACGGCCCCGTACGTGCTCTTCTTCCCGGCCGCGGCGCTCTCCATCACCGTGCTGGCCTTCATCATGCTGGGCGACGCGGTCCGCGACGCCCTCGACCCGAAGCTTCGCTGAGCGAGGGGACGCATCGTGACCACAGCTGTCGACACGGGCAAGCCGCAGCGGGAGACGCCCTACGAGGGACCGCTGCTCGACGTCCGTGACCTGCACGTCGAGTTCGTCACCAGGGACGGGGTGGCGAGAGCGGTCAACGGGGTCAACTACAGCGTCCGCGCGGGGGAGACGCTGGCGGTGCTCGGGGAGTCCGGTTCGGGCAAGTCGGTGACCGCGCAGGCGATCATGGGCATCCTGGACATGCCGCCGGCCCGCATCCCCAAGGGGGAGATCCGCTTCCGCGGCCAGGACATGCTGACGATGGGCAAGGAGGAGCGGCGGAAGATCCGCGGCCAGAAGATCGCGATGATCTTCCAGGACGCGCTCTCCTCGCTGAACCCGGTGCTCACCGTCGGGTTCCAGCTCGGCGAGATGTTCCGCGCCCACCACGGGACGTCGCGCAAGGGGGCCAAGGAGAAGGCCGTCGAGCTGATGGACCGGGTACGCATCCCGGCCGCCAAGGACCGGGTCAACGACTATCCGCACCAGTTCTCCGGCGGTATGCGCCAGCGCATCATGATCG
>NZ_JZWY01001115.1:0-249 GCF_000966955.1 Streptomyces sp. NRRL S-495 | reverse complement strand
CCCGCACCAGTTCTCCGGCGGTATGCGCCAGCGCATCATGATCGCGATGGCGCTGGCGCTGGAGCCGGACCTGATCATCGCGGACGAGCCCACCACCGCCCTGGACGTCACCGTCCAGGCCCAGGTGATGGACCTGCTCGCGGAGCTGCAGGCCGAGTTCAACATGGGCCTGATCCTGATCACCCACGACCTGGGCGTGGTCGCGGACGTCGCCGACAAGATCGCGGTGATGTACGCCGGCCGGATCGT
>NZ_JZWY01001114.1:0-578 GCF_000966955.1 Streptomyces sp. NRRL S-495 | reverse complement strand
GCCGACAAGATCGCGGTGATGTACGCCGGCCGGATCGTGGAGACGGCACCCGTGCACGAGCTGTACGCCCGCCCGGCGCACCCGTACACCCGGGGACTGCTGGACTCGATCCCGCGCCTGGACCAGAAGGGCCAGGAGCTGTACGCGATCAAGGGCCTGCCGCCCAATCTGCTGCGGATCCCGCCGGGCTGCGCCTTCAACCCGCGCTGCCCGCGGGCCCAGGACATCTGTCGACAGGAGGTGCCGAAGCTGTTCCCGGTCACCGAGGACGACGGCACCGAACTGGCCGGGCGGGGCAGCGCCTGCTTCTTCTGGAAGGAGACCCTCCATGACCGTTGACGGGGCCGGCGCACTCGACTCGCCGGCGGAGGCCGCCTTCGCCCAGGAGGTGGCGAGCGGCGAGCCGATCCTCGAAGTCCGCGACCTGATCAAGCACTTCCCGCTCACCAAGGGCATCCTGTTCAAGAAGCAGATCGGCGCCGTCAAGGCCGTCGACGGGGTCTCCTTCGACCTCATGCAGGGCGAGACGCTGGGTATCGTCGGCGAGTCCGGCTGTGGCAAGTCCACGCTGGCCAAGG
>NZ_JZWY01001113.1:0-5007 GCF_000966955.1 Streptomyces sp. NRRL S-495 | reverse complement strand
TATCAGATCCGTTTGCCGTTGTTTAACCGGCGCTTTTCGTTTCTGAAATCTGGTGTTAACCGTCGACTTGCGGCGACTCGACCAACCATAGCGGGTCGTCGGGCCGAGCGCGAATCGGGCCGCGCCGGTGTCACCCGGTCGGACGCGTGATTTGTTGCTCTCGCGAGCATATACAGCAATGGTCCCGATTCGCCAAGATGCCTGTAGAGTGCGGCGCATCGGCCAAGAGGACTAGACCACTAGTGGTCGACGAGATGACTGACTGGTGGGGGCGGACGGCATGGCCGACCACCCGGAATGTCAGCGGATGTCCGAAGTTGACATGATTTAGGCTTCAGTCGATCACCCCGCCGCGTTCGCGGCCGCTCGCCTGTACTGCGCACTTGGGAGGCTCATCCATGACCACTGTGACGTCGCCGCTGACCGGCCGGGTCGTAGGGCTCGCCGGCGTGCCGGACCCCGTGTTCTCGGGTGCGATGGTCGGCCCCGGCACCGCGATCGACCCGGTGCGTCGGCCCACCGAGGCCGTTGCTCCGGTCGACGGCGTGGTCGTCTCGATGCACCCGCACGCGTTCGTCGTCGTCGACGCGGACGGGCACGGGGTCCTGACCCACCTGGGCATCGACACCGTCCAGCTGAACGGCGAGGGCTTCGAGCTGCTCGTCAACAAGGGCGACACCGTCACCCGCGGCCAGGCCGTCATCAAGTGGGACCCGGCCGCCGTCGAGGCCGCCGGCAAGTCGCCGATCTCGCCGATCGTCGCGCTGGAGGCCGCTGCCGACTCGCTCGGCGAGCTGCTGGAGAGCGGGGAGGTCGCCGTCGGCGACGCCCTGTTCAGCTGGAGCTGACCTCTCCCCTCTTACAGGACACACCCGCCCCACCGCTCCGGTCGGGGCGGCCCGGCACACAGCGGTACCCGGCGGGGCCGCCTCTCTCACGGAGAAAGACATGGAGAAGACGCTGCGAGGCGTGGGTGTCAGCCACGGAGTCGCGATCGGCCAGGTGCGGCACATGGGTACCGCGGTGCTGGAGCCCCCGGCCACCCAGATCCCGACCGAGGACGCTCCGCGCGAGCAGGCCCGCGCCCAGGCAGCCGTCGAGGCCGTGGCCGCGGACCTGATCGCCCGCGGCAACCTGGCGGGTGGCGAGGCCCAGGCCGTGCTGGAGGCCCAGGCGCTGATGGCGCAGGACCCGGAGCTGATGGCCGACGTCTCCCGCCGGATCGCGGTCGGCAGCAGCGCCGAGCGCGGCGTCTACGACGCCTTCGCCGCCTACCGGGCGCTGCTCGCCTCGGCCGGGGAGTACCTGGCCGGCCGGGTCGCCGACTTGGACGACGTGCGGAACCGGATCGTCGCGCGTCTGCTCGGCGTGCCGATGCCGGGTGTGCCGGACAGCGACGAGCCGTACGTGCTGTTCGCCCGGGACCTCGCGCCGGCCGACACCGCGCTGCTGGACCCGACGCTGGTGCTCGGCTTCGTGACCGAGGAGGGCGGGCCGACCAGCCACAGCGCCATCCTGGCGCGGGCCATGGGCGTACCGGCCGTGGTCGCGCTGCCGGGGGCGTCCGACGTGGCCGAGGGCACGGTCGTCGCGGTGGACGGCAGCTCGGGTGACGTGCTGGTCGAGCCGAGCACGGAGAAGCAGGAGGAGTTGCGCCGGATCGCCGCCGAGCGCAAGGCGGCGCTGGCCGCCTCCTCCGGTCCGGGCGCCACCTCGGACGGGCACCGGATGCCGCTGCTGGCCAACGTCGGCGGTCCGGGCGACCTGCCGGCCGCGCTGGAGGCGGGCGCCGAGGGTGTCGGTCTGTTCCGCACCGAGTTCCTCTTCCTGGACGACTCGGCGAAGGCGCCGACCGAGGAGAAGCAGGTCGAGGCGTACCGCAAGGTGCTGGAGGCGTTCCCGGAGGGCCGGGTCGTGGTCCGGGTGCTCGACGCGGGCGCGGACAAGCCGCTGGACTTCCTGACCCCGGCCGACGAGCCGAACCCGGCGCTCGGTGTGCGCGGTCTGCGCACCCTGCTGGAGCACCCCGAGGTGCTCCGGACCCAGCTGCGGGCGCTGGCGACGGCCGCCGAGGGCCTGCCGGTGCACCTCGAGGTGATGGCCCCGATGGTGGCCGACCGCAAGGACGCCAAGGACTTCGCCGAGGCGTGTCGCGAGGCCGGGCTGAGCGCCAAGTTCGGCGCGATGGTGGAGATCCCGTCGGCCGCGCTGAGGGCGCGCTCGATCCTCCAGGAGGTCGAGTTCCTCTCCCTGGGGACCAACGACCTGGCTCAGTACGCCTTCGCCGCGGACCGCCAGGTCGGTGCGCTGGCGCGGCTGCAGGACCCGTGGCAGCCGGCGCTGCTGGACCTGATCGCCTTCGCCGCCGAGGCCGCGCAGGCCGAGGGCAAGAGCTGCGGTGTCTGCGGCGAGGCGGCCTCCGACCCGCTGCTGGCCGTGGTGCTGACCGGTCTCGGTGTCACCAGCCTGTCGATGGGCGCGGCGTCGATCCCCTATGTGCGGACGGCGCTGGCCAAGTACACGCTGGCGCAGTGCCGCCGGGCCGCCGAGGCGGCGCGGGCGGCGGACAGTGCCGAGGAGGCGCGGGCCGCGGCGCAGCAGGTGCTGTCGGGCGAGTAGCGGTCGCGGGACACAGCGACGGAACACAGCGAGGGGCCCGCTCCACCAGGTGGTGGAGCGGGCCCCTTCGGCATGTCAGGGGGGTCGGTCACTCGGCCGCGGCGGCGCGCTCGCGCTCCTGGCGGAGCTGTTCGAACCAGCGCAGGTGGTCGAGGTTGTCGACGGAGCCGGGGTTGACGGCCTGGTCGAGCGGGGTGCCGGAGAGCAGTCGCTTGACCGGGACCTCGATCCGCTTGCCGGTGAGGGTGTGCGGCAGGCCGCGGACGGCGATGACCTCGTCGGGGACGTGGCGCGGGGAGAGCTCGGTGCGCAGCGAGGTGCGGATGCGGCCGATGAGGTCCTGGTCGAGCTCGGCGCCGGGGGCGAGGACGACGAAGAGCGGCATCCAGTAGCCGCCCTCGGGCTCCTCCAGGCCGATGACCAGGGATTCGGCGATCTCGGGGAGGCGCTCGACGACCTCGTAGATGTCCGAGGAGCCCATCCGGACGCCCTGGCGGTTGAGGGTGGAGTCGGAGCGGCCGTGGATGACGACGGTGCCGCGGGAGGTGACGGTGATCCAGTCGCCGTGGCGCCAGATGCCGGGGTACACGTCGAAGTAGCTGTCGTGGTACCGGGTGCCCTCGGGGTCGTTCCAGAAGCCGGTGGGCATGGACGGGATGGGCTTGGTGACGACGAGTTCGCCGACCTCGTCGGTGAGCGGGCGGCCGTTGACGTCCCAGGACTCGACGGCTGCGCCGAGGCTGGGGGCCTGGATCTCGCCGAGGTGGACCGGGAGGGTGGGGACGCCGCCGACGAAGCAGGAGCAGACGTCGGTGCCGCCGCTGACGGAGGCGAGCCAGACGTCCTCCTTGACCTCCTCGTAGATCCAGCGGAAGCCGTCGGGCGGCAGCGGGGAGCCGGTGGTGCCGAGGCAGCGGACGGCGGAGAGGTCGAGGTCCCGGCCGGGGTGGAGGTCGGCCTTGCGGCTGGCGATGACGTAGGCGGCGGAGGTGCCGAGGACGGTGGCGCGGGTGCGCGCGGCCACGGACCAGAAGGCGCCGGTGTCGGGGTGGCCCGGGCTGCCGTCGTAGGTGACGACCGTGGACCCGACGAGGAGGCCGGCGAGGAGGAAGTTCCACATCATCCAGCCGGTGGAGGTGTACCAGAGGAAGCGGTCCTCGGGGCCGAGGTCGAGGTGGAGGCCGGCCTGCTTGAGGTGCTCGACCAGGATGCCGCCCTGGCTCTGGACGATGGCCTTGGGCAGGCCGGTGGTGCCGGAGGAGTAGAGGACCCAGAGCGGGTGGTCGAAGGGGACGGCCTCGAAGACCGGCTCGGTGTCCTCGGCGGTCAGGTCGTCCCAGGCCAGGGCGCCCTCGGGGGCGGGGGCGCCGAGCAGGGGGACGTGCACGACGGTGTGCAGGGTGGGGAGTTCGCGGCGGAGTTCGGCGACGACCTCGGTCCGGTCGTGGTCCTTGCCGCCGTAGTGGTAGCCGTCGACGGCGAAGAGGACGACCGGCTCGATCTGCTGGAGGCGGTCCAGGACGCTGCGGGCTCCGAAGTCGGGGGCGCAGCTGGTCCAGACGGCGCCGACGGCGGCGGTGGCGAGGAGGGCGACGGCGGCCTGCGGGATGTTGGGCAGGTAGGCGCCGACGCGGTCGCCGGGGCGGACGCCGCGGGCGCGCAGGGCGGCGGCGAGGGAGCCGACCTGTCGGCGGAGTTCGGCCCAGGTGAGGACGAGCGGCTCGTCGGTGGTCTCGTCGAGGTGGAGGACGGCGGGGCGGTCGGCGTTCTCGGCCTGCTCGCCGGCGCGCAGGGCGTGCTCGGCGTAGTTGAGGCGGGCGCCGGGGAACCAGCGGGCGCCGGGCATCGCGGGGTCGGCGAGGACGGCGTCGGGGGCCTGGGTGAAGCGGACGTCGAACCACTGGGTGACGGCGGTCCAGAAGCGGTCGAGGTCCTCGACCGACCAGGCGTGCAGGGCGGCGTAGCGGGCGGCGGCCTCGGCGTCCGAGGCGGTGGGGGCGAGCGGGGCGGCCGGGGCGCCGTGGTGCTGGGCGGCCCAGGCCTGGAAGGCCACGATCCCGGTGCCGGCGGCACGCTCGGGGTTCGGGCGCCAGAGCGGCTGGTCCTGGGGTGGGGTGCTCACGGTGGTGGTCTCCCGGCCGGTGATGAGGGCGGACGGGGTCGCTTGTGGCAGGGCCCGCGTCCGGTTGGGGGCTGTCGGTGCAGACCCTGCCATGTGAGCGGCCGGGGCGCCAGGGTCTCCCCGGCGCGGCCGTCGCTGGTCAGGGGCGGGTGAATTCGCCGTTGAACCAGGAGCGGGAGACACGGGTGTGGAAGGGGAAGGCGAGCGGGGTCTCGGGGGTGGAGAGCTGCCAGCCGTCGGTCTCGTCGGTGGGGACGGAGGGCGGG
>NZ_JZWY01001112.1:0-5059 GCF_000966955.1 Streptomyces sp. NRRL S-495 | reverse complement strand
CCTTGGGGGTGGCCTCGGGAACCGGGACCTCAGGGGTCGGGACCGGGGCAGCAGCGGTCGCGGTCGGAGTCGGCGTGGGGGCCACCGGCTCCGCAGTGGGAACGGGCGCCGCCGTGGGGACAGGCGCCGCGGTCGGGACGGACGGCGCGGGGCTCGTCGTCGGCGCGCAGGCGGCCAGGGTGGTGCCGGCCGCGGCCACCAGGAGGGTCCGCCGACTGAGTGACATCAATGCGCTCCGAATCTGCCCGACTGTCAGATGATCTGACTACCTCCTATTCAGGGCCCGCCCCACCCCCCGGCGCAACCCGGGTCCGCCTTCACGGGGCCGCCGTCCGCCGGTGGGGCCCGGCTCACCGGGGGTTCACCCGGGCGAGCGGGTCTCGGGTAGGTACGGGCCGCGAGCATCCCCGGCGAGAGCGGAGGCACCCGATGGCGGACGACGTGCACGAGGAGCAGGCCCGGCCGGGCCGGCGCGGCCTACTGGCCGCGGGCGCGCTCGGCGCGGTGGTGGCGGGCGCCGGTACCGCCCGGGCCGAAGCAGCCGCGGCCCCGGACGCGCCGCAGGACCGGACGAGCACCCTGACCGGGAAGCTGCCGACCGGCGCACCCGACTTCGTGTACCTGCCCTTCGACGTCCCGTCCGGCGTCCGCGAACTCGCCGTCTCCTACCGGTACGACAAGCCGACCGTGCCGCCCGGCACCCCGGGCAACTCCTGCGACATCGGTCTGTTCGACGAGCGCGGCACCGAACTCGGCGGCCGGGGCTTCCGCGGCTGGTCGGGCGGCTTCCGGACCGAGTTCACGGTGAGCCGGGAGCAGGCCACGCCCGGCTACCTGCCGGGGCCGGTCCGCCCGGGCCGCTGGCACATCGTCCTCGGGCCCTACCAGGTGGCGCCGCAGGGGCTGGAGTACCGGGTCGACGTCACGCTGCGGTTCGGCGCGCCCGGCGGCGAGTTCACCCCCGCCTACCCGCCGGAGCGCGCCCGGGGGCGCGGCCGGGCCTGGTACCGGGGCGACTGCCACCTGCACACCGTGCACTCCGACGGGCGCCGCGAGCCCGCCGAGGTGGCCGCCGGGGCGCGCGCGGCCGGGCTGGACTTCATCGTGTCGACCGACCACAACACCTCCTCCGCGCACGGCGCCTGGGGCCCGCTGGCCGGCCCGGACCTGCTGATACTGCTCGGTGAGGAGGTCACCACCCGCAACGGCCACTGGCTGGCACTGGGCCTGCGCCCGGGCGAGTTCGTCGACTGGCGCTACCGCTCCCGCGACGAGGCCCTCCCCCGGTTCGCCCGCCAGGTCCGGCGGCAGGGCGGCCTGGTGGTGCCGGCGCACCCGTACTGCCCGTACGTCGCCTGCCAGTGGAAGTTCGGGTACGAGAGCGCCGACGCCGTCGAGGTGTGGAACGGCCCGTGGACGTACGACGACGAGTCGGCCGTGGACGGCTGGGACGCCCAGCTGGCGGTGGCGCTGCGCGACGGGCGCTCCTGGCTGCCCGCGATCGGCAACAGCGACGCGCACAGCGCCCCGCAGGTGATCGGCTCGCCGCACACCGTCGTGCTCGCCGAGGACCTCAACCGCGACGACGTCCTCGACGGACTGCGCGCCGGGCGCAGCTGGCTCGCCGAATCGGCGGCCGTCCGGCTGGAGTTCACGGCGACCGGGAACGGCCGGCAGGCCGGGATCGGCGAGGAGCTGGCGGTGCCCGCGGACGCGCCGGTGGACGTCCGGCTGGCCGTCTCCGGGGTGCCGAACGGCACGGTGCGGTTCCTGACCGACGAGGGCCAGCTGCACCAGGAGTCGCTGCCCGCCGACGGCGCGGGCACGGTGGTCTGGCGGACGACGGCCTCGCTCGCCGCGTTCGTCCGGGCCGAGGTGCGGCACCCGAGGGCCGACGGGACCCCGGGCCGGGGCAATGCGATGGGCCCGGACCTCCCCTGGGGCCCGATGGCCGCGCTCACCAACCCGATCGTGCTGCGGGCGCGGGCGTAGGCGTTGGCGTTGGCACGGACGCGGGCGTAGCGGGAAGGCGAACGGACGGCGAGGGGCCTGCGGGGGGACGGCGGGAGGTCCGGGGAGGGGAGGACTCCGGGGCGCACCGTGGACTAGGTTGATCCTCGACAGCAGTCACTCGTAGGGACGAGGCGGTCGGCTGTCCGCCTTGCCGGATTCGGCCGGTTCGTGTGCCGACTCCGGCCGGCCCCCGCGTGTTCCGCCCGTCCCGCCCCGGCCCCGTCCGTCCAGGCCCGCGAAGGGATCAGCAGCTGTGAACCGTACGACCGTAGGTGGGCCGGAGCTCGGAGGCGGACGGGGGGCGGGCAGCGTGGTCGTCCTCTCCGACCCGGCCGCCGGCGCCGGGAGCGGCACGGTGGCCCCCCTGGTCGCGGACGCGCTCTTCCCCAGCGTCCACCTGCGCGCGGAGGACTTCCGGCGGGCGGTCCGGCAGGGCTACGTCACCCCGGACCGGCCGGAGGCCCGGCGGCAGAACCTGACCGCGCTGGCGGCCACCGCCCAGGCGGCCTTCGCCTTCGCCGCGGGCGGCTACCAGGTGGTGGTGGAGGGCTCGGTCGCCCCGACCGCGCTGGACGCCTTCCGGCGGGAGAGCCGGGCCACCGGCGCGGCGCTGCACTACGTGGTGCTCAACGGGGGCACGACCGGCGGGGGCACGACCGGCGGTACCGCGGCCGGCAGTGCCGCGGCCGACGGTGCGCCTCAGGCCGAGGACCCGGCGGCGGCGGACGCGGCCGAGGCGACGGCGGACACGGTGCTGGCGGGGCTGCGCCGGGGGGCGTACCTGCTCGGCTGGTGAGCCTGCCGCCGCCCCGGGGGGAGACCGGGGCGGCGGCGGGAACGGAAGGCGGCGAACGGCGGCCGCGAACGGAAGAGGGGCGGCCGGTCGGTTCTGGGGGGACCGACCGGCCGCCCGCGGCACGGCGTCCCGAGCGGCGACGCCCCGGCGTCCGCTCTCCCACAAGAGCGAACGCCGGGGCGGCCGCGGACCCGGCGCCCGAACGGGGGTACGGACGCCGGTGGCGGTGCCGCCACAATGGTCAACGGGCGGCGGATCGGAAGCGGTTCACGGCCTTCCGGTTCGGGTCCGCCCGGACCGGCCGCGGTTTCCCGAAAGGGCAGCGATCCGGGGCGGTGCCCCAGCCGGTCAGCCGCCCGGTCGATCCCCCACCCGCTCGGCCGTCCGGTCAGCCGGCCCAGGCCATCCCGCGGGCCGCCAGGATCGGACGCAGGGCGCGGACCGCGTAGAAGCTGCGGGACTTCACCGTGCCGACCGGCACTCCCAGCACCTGCGCCACCTCGACCATCGACCGGCCCTTCATGTGCAACTCGACCAGGACGTCCCGGTGGTGGGGCTGGAGCTCGGCCATCGCCACCGCCACGTCCCGGGCGACGAGCACCTCGTCGTAGGGGTCGTGGGAACCGGCGTGGTCCTCCGGGGTCTCGTCGGCGACCTCCTGGGCACGGGCGGCCTGCATCCGGTAGTGGTCGATGGCGATCCGGCGCGCCACCGTGAACAGCCACGGACGGCTGTGCTCGGGGCCGCGCTGCACGGCCGCCGGGTTCTGCCAGGCACGCAGCAGGGTCTCCTGGACGATGTCCTCCGCCTTGCCCCGGTCCCCGCTGGTCACCCGGAGCATCGCGCGCAGCAGGTAGCCGCCGTGCAGGCGGTACAGCTCGGCGAGGACGTCCTGGTCCAGCGTGGGCCGGGCGGCGGGCGCGGCAGGCGGGGCGGGCACGGCGGGTACCCGGGCGTCCCCGGAGGTCGTCCCGGCCCGGGCGGTTGCGTCGATGGCCACGGCTGTTGAGCCCCTCACACCATTCATCGGTACCTCGGTCGGTCGGTACCGGGGTCGATCGCTGTCTCGGTGCACCGGGGCAGGCCACCGCGATCGGACGGCTCCCCGGGCGGTGCCACGCTGGCAGCCCGCGCCAACGCGCGGCCAACGCGGCCGCGAACGCCCGCGTTGGCGGGACGTTGGCGGGCCCGCCGGGGTCACTCCGCCGTCCCACGGCGCTCCGGCCCCGGCCCGCCCGGCCGCCCGGTTGCGGCCGACCCTGGCGGCGGCCGCCGCCAGGGCGAGCAGCGCCGCGCCGCCCAGGCTCACCCCGGTGACCGCCGACGCCAGCCGCACCGGCCGCCCGTCCGGCGGCGGCGGGACGACCACGGGTTCGGCCGTGGCGGCCGCGTTCGTCCCCGGCGCCGCGGCCGCTCCGGCGGCGGCCGGGGCGCCGACCGCCGTCACCGGGTCCACCGCTCCCCAGCCCACGGCCGGATCGGGCAGCGCCGTACCGGGCCGGTAGGCGGTCGAACGCAGCCGGTCGGCGAGCTGCTCGACCGTCAGCGACGGCGACCGGCCGAGCACCAGGGCCGCCGTCCCCGCCACCAGCGCGGCGGCGTAGCTCGGCCCGGAGACCGTGAAGGTGCCGCCGCCGGGGCCGGCCGCCAGCAGGCCCTCGCCCGGCGCGGTCACGTCCACCCGCGAGGTCCGCCCGGGGGCGACGGCGGCGGCCGCGCCGCCCGCCTGGCCCGCCGAGCCGGCGGAGCCCGAGCCGGAGACCCCGGCACCGGCCGGGGCGCCGTCCGCACCGATCCCGGCCACCGCGAGCACCCCGGGGTATCCGGCGGGGTAGACCGGGCCGTTCACCGCCTGGTTGTCCGGCCCGACCGGGGCGACCAGCAGCATCCCCTTCGCCGTCGCGTAGCCGACCGCGTCGGCCAGGGCGGGCGCGGGCTCCGCGATCGGCGCCGCGACCAGGCCGATCCGGGCACCGCCGTCGACCGCCGCGCGGATGCCCCGGGCGAGCAGGTCGGCGTTGGTGCTGCCGGCGTCGTCGGTGGCGGCCACGGCCAGCACCTTCGCGGCGGGGGCGACACCGGACGGGCCGCCGTCGGCGGGTCGGCGGCCGGCCACCAGGGTCGCGAGCGCGGTGCCGTGGCCGACGCAGTCCCGGCCCGCGTCGCCGTCCCCGTGCAGTCGGGGCCCGAGCGTGAGCCGCCCGGCCAGCGCACCGGAGCCCGAACCGGCCGTGGCGTCCACCCCGGAGC
>NZ_JZWY01001111.1:0-5084 GCF_000966955.1 Streptomyces sp. NRRL S-495 | reverse complement strand
CCGTGGGGGCGGGCCGACGCCGAACCGGGGCCGGTGCTGGACAGCCTGGTCGCCGCCGCGGCCGATCCGCTGATCGCCCTCTGGAACCCGCTCGCGACCCACGACCCGGCCGCCGCCCTCACCTGGCTGAAGTCCCGCGAGGACAGCTGGGACCGGGGCGTGGCCGCGCCGTTCGCCGTGCTGGACGCCTCCGACGGCGCCCTGCTGGGCTGCGTCAACCTGCGCTGGACCGATCGCGCGGACGGCCTGGCGATGATCGGCTACTGGGCGCTGCCGGCCGGACGCGGCCGGGGTCTGATCGGCCGGGCCACCAGGGCCGTCACCACCTGGGGCTTCCGCACGGCCGACGCCCGCCGGATCGAGATCGCGCACTCGGTCGGCAACGAGGCCTCCTGCCGGCTGGCCCTGAACTGCGGCTACCTCCCCGAGGGCACCCTGCGGGCCTCGTTCCGCTTCGGCGACGGGACGTACCACGACGAGCACCTGCACGCCCGCCTGGCCACCGACCCCGAGCCTGCGCCTGTGCCCTCGCCCAGGTAGCGGCAGCCCGCCCGGAGCTCCACCGGACCGACCACCCGGTGGAGCTCACAGACCGTCGACGAACAGTCAGCCGTCGACCAGCCGACCTTGATCAGCCGACCTTGAGCGGGTGGTCCGGGGCGAGCAGGGCGGCGATCCGGGCGGCGACGTCCTGCGCGGTGTTGCGGTCCGGCGCCGCGCAGTTCCGCGTCGTGCTGACGGCGATCGCCAGATGCTCGTCGGGCTGGTAGGCCTCGACCGCGGCGTAGCCGGAGAAGGAGGGGTTGGACAGGATCCAGCCCCGGTCCACGATGACGCCCAGGCCGAAGTGCTGGGCCTCGGTCTGCGGCAGGCAGACGTCCTGCGGACAGCCGTGCACCGGACCGGGCAGGCCGACGGTGCCGGGGTTCAGCTGGGTGCGGAAGGACTCCGGGGAGAGCAGCGCGCCGGTGCCGACGGCCTCCACCGAGCGGGTCAGGTCACAGATGTCGCTGACCAGCACCGCGCCCGGGGCGGTGGTCCAGGACGGGTTCCAGAAGGTCGACTCCTCGTACGTGCCGCGCGAGGCGGTGAAGGCGTGCTGCACGGGGGTGGGGATGTCGGGGGTGAAGCTGTTGACGGTCTGGCGCAGACCGAGCGGCCCGAAGATCCGCTGCTCCAGCAGATGGTCCAGCCGGGTGCCGGTGATCCGCTCCAGCGCCTCGCCGAGCAGGACGAAGTTCGCGTGCGAGTAGCTCCAGTTGGTCCCCGGCTCGTACCAGAAGTTCTGCCCGGTGGAGATCGCGACCAGTTCCTCCGGGGTCCAGTGCCGGAACGGCTCGGCGGCGAGCTCGTCCAGGAAGCCCTTGTCGGTGACGTAGTCGGCGAGCCCGGAGGTGGTGTCGCCGAGCATCCGCAGGGTGATCCGGTCCGCCTGCGGCAGGTCCGGCAGCCAGGGGGCGACCGGGTCGTCGAGGCCGATCCGGCCCTCCTCGGCGAGCTGCAGCAGGACGATGCCGAGGAACGGGAAGGCGACCGAGCCGGCCCGGAAGTGCATCGCGGGTTCGGCCGGAACACCTGTCATCGACTCGCCGAGAGCGCCGGTGACGAGCTCGTGGCCGTCGACGGTGACCCGCAGGATGACCGACTTCAGGTCGAGCTCCTGCTGGACCTGCCGGGCGATGTCGAGCACCTCGCGGGCCCGGGGGTCGGCGTCGGGGTCCGAGCGGACGCAGGCGTGCGCGGGCGAGGGGTTCTTGGCGACGGCGCGGGCAGCGGCCGGCGGTCCGGCCGGGAGGGCGACGGAGGTCAGGGTCGCGGCCGCGAGGACGGCGGCGGCGAGCACCCTGCTACGGGAGAAGGTCATGACCGCACTATGGGCGGACGCTCCGGGCACGATCCGGCGCAACACTCCGCAGGGTCCTCCGGTGGAAGCAGCGCCGCGCCCGGCACACCGCCCCCCCGGACACGCGCGAACGCCCCGGGGCCACAGCCCCGGGGCGTTCGAGGAGCGTGGGATCAGCCGTTGGAACGGTCGAAGTACTGCACCCAGCTGCCGCGCGGGCCGACGAGGCCGACCGCACCGTTGCCGGCCTGCAGGCCCGACGAGGCGGACGGCTGCGAGCCCCCACCGTGAGCCACCGCAGCGGTCGGCGCGATCACGGCCGCCGCGGCGGCGACGGTGGCGATCACGGCGAACTGGCGGAGCTTTCCACGAACCGACATCTCAGGTTCTCCTTGATGGATGGTCAATAGCCTTGGCCGACCGCCTCCGAGGACGACCGGACGCGACACACGTTTGCACACGAACGTGGAAAAACCCGACACCCCCGCAACCCGGACGGGCCGAACGGGTGAGAACATACGCCCCCCGGGTGACCTCCACAGACCCGTCCGGCCGTACACCGCCACCCCGCCCTCCTCGCCCGCCACTCAGCCTACGATCCAGGACGAACTCCGGGCCCGCCGCACTCGCGACCTCCCGAAGACGAGCCAAACCCCCCGACCGGGCCCGGGGTGGTGGGTGGTGGGCCGTGCTGCATGATCGGCAGCACGGGGGACATCCCTGAGGGCGCCACTGGTGACGCGCGTCACAGGAACCGTCCGGTCCGCTCGGACAAGGCTTGACGTGAACCATCCGCACTCCCGGCTCCGGGCCGGGAATCCTGAAGCATTTCGCGAGCTCTTCCGGGAGCACTCCTCCTTGGTGTACCGCCATGCCGTGCGTGTGACCGGGAACTGGGCGCTCGCCGAGGACGTGGTGTCGCTGACCTTCCTGGAGGCCTGGCGCCTGCGCGGGAAACTGCGCGACGAGGGTGACAGTCCACGGCCGTGGCTCATGGGCATCGCCGTCAATGTGCTGCGCAATACGACGCGTGCCGCGCGCCGTCACAACGTGGCGATGGCCCGCATGCCCGCGGCCGATCCGGTGCCCGACTTCGCCGACGAACTCGTCGGCCGGATGGCCGACTCCGAGCAGCTCGCGGCCGCCCGGAAGGCGCTGGGGCGGCTGCGGCGCTCGGAGCGCGAGGTCTTCGCCCTCTGTGTCTGGTCCGGGCTCGGCTACGCGGAGGCGGCGGCCACCCTCGGCGTACCCGTCGGCACCGTGCGCTCGCGCCTCTCGCGGGCCCGCACCCGGCTGCGCAAGCTCGCGAACGACGAACTGCGCGCCGCGAAGAAGAACGCCGCGAAGACGAACGCCGCGAAAAAGAACCCGGAACCGCTCCCGATCCCCGGACAAGTACAGGGCGGCCGCAGCATTGCGGCCCGGCCGCACAAGGAGACGCACCGATGATCCGCAACCCGTGGCGGCACAACGAACCGCTCGACCGCGCGGAACTGGCCCGTCTGCTGCCGGCGCCGGCCGATCCCCGCCTGGCGGCCGACCGCCAGGACCTGCTCGAGGAGTACTTGATGAGCGAGATCCACCAGTCCGACCACGCCACCGCGGGCCCCGCGGCGGCCTCTCCCGCACGGAGGCCGCTGCGCCGCGCCGTGCTGTTCGCCACCCCCGTCGCCGCGGCCGCGGCCCTGGCCGTGGTGGTGTCCGTCGGCGGCTCGCCCGGGGGCGGCGCCGTGGCCGCCCCGGAGCTGGTCAAGGCACCCGTCGTGCAGATCGAGGAGGGGAGCACCGTGCAACTCGCCTCGACGGTCCGCGAGATCGCCGCCGCCGCGACGGCGCGCACCACGCCCCAGCCGGGGCCGGGCCAGTTCATCTACATCAAGAGCCGGGTCTCCTTCATGACCACCCGCCACAACGTGGACACCGAGGAGTCCACCACCTGGGTCCAGCCGCTGCACGACCGCGAGGTGTGGAAGTCGCCCGACGGCACCAAGGGCTGGCTGGACGAGCCGGGTTACCAGGACAAGGGCGGCATCACGCTGGACAACAAGGAGCCCCGCAAGCAGTCGACCTACAAGTGGCTCGCGGCCCAGCCGACCGACCCCGACGCCCTGTTGAAGTCCGTCTACGCGACGGTGAGCGGCGACCGGGACCACGACCAGCAGGCGTTCAACGAGATCGGCTCCGTCATCCGCGAGCAGCTCGTGCCCGCCGCGCTGGCCGCCTCGCTCTACGAGGCCGCGGGCAGGATCCCGGGCGTCGTGGTGGTCGAGCACGCGCAGGACGCCTCCGGCCGGGACGGGATCGCGTTGGCGCGGCTCGACCCCCGGACCGGCGAGCGCTCGGAGTGGATCTTCGACCGGGAGACCCACCAGTACCTCGGCAGCCGCGGTGTGCAGGTCAGGGAGTTCGGCGGCGTCAAGCCCGGCACCGTCGTGGAGCGTACGAGCATCGTCACCCGGGCGATCGTCGACGCGAAGAACCAGCGTCCCGGTGCCGGGCAGGCCACCGTCTGACGGTCCCGCACCGGCCGGCCCGCCGGGTCACCCGTACGGGCGATGCGCCGCCGTGCCCCGCCGTGTCCCGCCCAGGCGGACCGGCGGGGCACCGATGCTGGCCCTGGCACGGCCCGACCGGGCCTGTCGCCGGCCCCGAGCCGTGGTCCGGCGTACCGAACGAAACGGGTGAGTGCGATGTCCCGACTGCTGCTTTCCAGGGCCCTCCGGGCGGCGTGCGCGGCGGTGCTGCTGGGCGCCGGACCGGCGGCCGCCGACGCGTGCGCGGCCGGTCCGGACCTCGCGGTCTCGGCCGCCGACCCCGCCCCGGTGCAGGACGGCGGCTCCACCCTGCTGCACCCGGTGGTGACCAACACCGGCGGCACCGCCACCGCCGTACCGTTCACGCTGTACGTGCACCTGCCGCCCGGGGTGGTGGGCACCGGGCAGTCCCCCACCGCGACCTGTACCACGCTGCCCCACGGCCACACTGTTGCCTGCACCGTCCCGGCCGGCCTGGCGCCGGGTGCCTCGGCCACCGCCGAGGTGCGGATCTCCGTCGCTTCCGGCATGGATCCCGAGGTGCTGGACGGCAGTGTCGAGGCCGAGCTTCCGGACGACCCCACGCCGGACAACAACAGCAGCACGTTCAGGATCACCGTGATCTGACACAGCACCCCCGCCCCGAAGCACCTTCCCGCTCCGGAGCACCCGCCCACCCGGCTGTCAACACCCGCCCTGCACACGAC
>NZ_JZWY01001110.1:0-3259 GCF_000966955.1 Streptomyces sp. NRRL S-495 | reverse complement strand
GCCCTGCACACGACAGATGGCCGAAAGCAGGACAACGCGGGGGCCGATTCACTACGGTCGTCCTCACGACAGCGGCACCGGCGGCACCGGACTCGTGGTCGGCGCGACCCGCCGGGTGGGACGGCAGGGGGTGGCATGGCTCAGGCACGGAGGCGTCCGTCGCGTGCGGAGGCGGTGCGTCAGCGCACCGGTGCTCAATTCATCGGCCGCAGAGCGCAGCTGGCGCTGTTCGTGGACAATCTCGCCCGTGACCCGGACCCGGATTCCGGGCCGGATCCGGCGGACTTCCTGTTCCATGTGCGCGGGGTCGGCGGGGTCGGCAAGTCCACGCTGCTCGCCCAGTGGCGCGAGGCGGCCCGGCGGGCCGGTGCGCTGACCGCGCTGGTCGACGAGACCGATGTGCACGGCGTCGGCACGGCGCTCACCGCGCTCGCCCGCCAGCTCGCCGAACAGGCCGGTCCGCTGAGGGAGTTCGACAAGGCCCTGGAGCAGTACCGGCGTTCGCTCCAGTCCGCGGCGGACCGCGAGCCGGAGCAGCCGCCCGGCGGGGAGGGCGCGTCGCTGCCGACCCGGCTGGTGACCCAGGCGGCCTTGGGGGCGGCCTCGGTGCTGCCGGGCGCGGGTGTGGTCGCGGCGATGGCGAACCCGGACGCGGTGGCCCAGGGCGCCGAGCGCCTGATCGCGGGGGTGCGCCAGCGCCGGCGCGGCGGCGACGTCGAGGAGGCGGCGCTCGGCCGGGCCTTCGTCTCCGAGCTGTCCCGGCTCTGCGAGCGCGACCGGGACCGCGACCGGGATCACAGTCGGGACCGGGACCACAGCCGGGACCGCGGCCGGGACCGGGACCGCCGGCCGTGGATCGTCCTGTTCCTCGACACCTGGGAACTGACGGGCCGTTATCTCGACGGGTGGCTGCGGGAGATCCTCGACGACGCGTTCGGCCCCCTGCCGCTGGAGGTGGTGTTCGTACTGGCCGGCCGGGACGAGCTGGCCGAGCGCGAGTGGGCGCCGTGGCGGCCGGTGCTGGTGGACGTGCCGCTGGAGGTGTTCACCGAGCAGGAGGCCCGCGACCTGCTGACGGCGCGCGGGGTCACCGATCCGCTGGTGGTCGACGCGGTGCTGCGGATGTCGATGCGGCTGCCGCTGCTGGTCGCGCTGCTGGCGGCGGCCGATCCCGGCGCGGTCGAGGAGGTCGCCGACGTCGGCGCCGACATGGTCGACCAGGCGGTGGTGCGCTTCCTGCAGTGGATCCCCGAACCGGAGCGCCGGGACACCGTGCTGGCCGCCGCGCTCCCGCTGCAGCTGAACCGCGACCTGTTCGCCTGCGCCGTCCCGGAGGCCGAACCGGCCGTCTGGGACTGGCTGTCGGTGCAGCCGTTCGTGACCGGGCGCGGCGACTTCCTGCAGTACCACGCCGTGGTCCGCACCAGTATGGTGCGCAGGCGCCGGATCCACACCCCGCGGGAGTGGACGGCCGCGCACACCCGCCTCGCCGAGCACCACGCCGCGGCGCGGGCGGCGGTCGAGCAGTACCTGCCGGCGGCCCGGCGCGGCGCCGACCCCAGGTGGCGGCGGCAGCTGCTGAACGAGACCTACCACCTGCTGTGCTCCGATCCGCTGGCCCGGCTGCCGCGCGCCCTGGAGCACACCGCGCGCACCGCCGGGGACGCGCCGGACGCGCTGGCGCCGTGGGCGGAGATGCTCAACCAGGCCGCCCAGGACAGCGACGACGCCGAACTGACCCGCTGGGCCCGCCGGATCCACGCGGCGGCGGCCGGCGAGCAGCCGGTGCTGGCGGTCCTGGACGTGCTCGCCGGTCCCGGTCTGCCGGTCCGGGTGCGGGCCTGGGCGCTCACCCATCGCGGCTACCAGTACTTCGTCGAGGACCGGGACGACGACGCCCTCGCCGATCTCGACCAGGCCGTCGCGATCGCCGCCGACCTGCCGCAGGCCCTCGCCTACCGGGGGCGCGTGCTCAACTGGCACGGCCACCACGAGCAGGCGCTGGCGGACTTCACGGCGGCGCTGGCCCTCGACCCGGAGTACGCCTGGGCGCTGTCCCGGCGCGGCGAGGCCCGGCAGTTGGCCGGGCTGACCGAGGAGGCGATGGCCGACTTCACGGCGGCGCTGACGCTCGACCCGGACGACGCCTGGGCGCTGGGCTCGCGCGGCCAGGCGCACCGGCTGGCCGGGCGGTTGGACGAGGCGGTCGCCGATCTGACCGCCGCCATCCTGCTCGACCCGGAGTACGCCTGGGCGTTCACCCAGCGCGGTGAGGCGTTCCGGACGGCCGGGCGGCTGGCCGAGGCGGTCGCGGACTTCACCGCCGCGCTGGCGCTGGATCCCGGTGACGCCTGGTCGCTGAGTTCACGGGGCCAGGCCCTGCGGCAGGCCGGGCGGCTGGACGACGCGATCGCCGATCTGACCGCCGCGCTGGCGCTCGGCCCGGAGAACGCCTGGGCGCTGGCCGAGCGGGGCGAGGCGCACCGGCAGGCGGGTCGGCCCGAGGAGGCGGTCGCGGACTTCACGGCGGCGATCGCGCTCACTCCGGAGCACGCGTGGGCGCTGGGCTCGCGTGCCCAGGCGCACCGGCAGGCGGGCCGGTTGGACGAGGCGATCGCGGACTTCACCGCCGCGCTGGCCCTCAACCCGGAGTACGCGTGGGCGGTCGGCGAGCGGGGCGAGGCGCACCGGCAGGCGGGCCGGCTGGAGGAGGCGATCGCGGACTTCACCGCGGCGCTCGCCCTGGACCCGGAGTACGCCTGGGCGCTGGCCGAGCGGGGCGAGGCGCACCGCCAGGCGGGCCGGCTGACGCAGGCGGTGGCGGACCTGACCTCCGCGCTGGAGCTGGACCCCTCGGACGTGTGGGCGCTGCGGGCGCGCGGGCAGGCGTACCGGCAGGCGGGCCGGTTAGACGACGCGATCGCGGACCTCTCGGCCGTTCTCGCGATCGACCCGGAGTACGCCTGGGCGCTGGCGCTGCGCGGCGAGGCGCACCGGCTGGCGGGGGACCTGGCGGAGGCGATCACCGATCTGAGTGCCGCGCTGGCGCTCGAACCGGACGACCCCTGGGCGCTCGGTTCCCGGGGGCAGGCCCGGCGGCAGGCCGGTCTGGTGGAGGAGGCGATCGCCGATCTCACGGCGGCGGTCACCCACAATCCGGACTACACCTGGGCCCTGGCCGAGCGCGGTCAGGCGCACCGGCAGGCCGGGCGTCCGGCGGAGGCGGTCGCCGACCTGTCGGCGGTGCTGGCCCGTGATT
>NZ_JZWY01001109.1:0-656 GCF_000966955.1 Streptomyces sp. NRRL S-495 | reverse complement strand
GTGCTGGCCCGTGATCCGGCGGATCTGGCGGTGCGGTGCGCGCTGGCGGCGGCGTACCGGCACGACGGCCGGTTCGAGGAGGCCCGGGCACTGCTGGCGGAGGTGGCGCCCGAGGCCGCGGCGTCGTCGACGGTGCTGGTGGAGGTGGCGGTGCTGCGGCTGCTGACGGAGGGGCCGGCGGGTTCGGCGGACGTCTGGGAAGCCTTCCTGGAGTGCCCGTACGAGGACCCTCGGGACCCGTTCGAGCCGGCGGTGCGCAAGCTGCTGCACGGTCTGGTCGCCGGGGATGCCGAGCCGGAGGAGCTGGCGCGGGCGTTCCTGGCGGTGCCGGGTGCCGGGGCGGCGCGGGCCGATGTCTGCCTCTATCTCGGCGAACTCGCGTGCGCCGGGGCACCGGTGGGGGCCCGGGCGGCGGCGGCCCTGCGGATCCTCGGGTAGCGGCGGCGGGCCCGGAGGAATCGGGCGGGCGGGGCGGGCGGTCGGGCGCACTGGTCGGGCGCACTGGTCGGGCGCAGTGGTCGGGCGGGCTGCCCGTTCGGGCAGCCGAATTTTAGGGGTTGCCACCAGAAACGATCATTTGGGTAGATTCATGATCGACTCATTGACCGGCTCACGCCCGGTCGACCTGCACTACCGTGCCACCCCGAGAACAGGAT
>NZ_JZWY01001108.1:0-2299 GCF_000966955.1 Streptomyces sp. NRRL S-495 | reverse complement strand
GTCACCAACGCCGTCACCGCCGGCGACCTCACCCGCTCGATCACCGTGGACGCCTCCGGCGAGGTCGCCGACCTCAAGGACAACATCAACTTCATGGTCGCGTCCCTGCGCGAGACCACCCGCGCCAACCAGGAGCAGGACTGGCTGAAGACCAACCTCGCCCGCTTCACCGGGACCATGCAGGGGCAGCGCGACATCCGGTCCGTCGCCGAGCTGATCACCGACGGGCTGACGCCGCTGGTCGGCGCCCAGTACGGGGCGTTCTACCTGGCGGAGGAGGGGCCGGAGGGTACGGTGCTGGCCCGGATCAGCGCCTACGGCGGACAGGGCGGCACCGCGGCGGAGACGGCAGCCGACGGCGGAGGCGGTGCCGGAGGCGGACCGGCGCGGGTCCGCCTCGGCGAGTCGCTGGTCGGCCAGGCGGCCCGATCCCGGCGCACCGTCACCGTGGACGACCTGCCGCCCGACTACGCGACCATCGGCTCCGGTGCCGGCGCCACCCACGCCCGGTCCGTGCTGATCCTGCCGATCGCCCTGGAGGAATGGCTGCTCGGCGTGATGGAGTTCGCCTCCGTCCACCCCTTCAGCGCCATCCACCGCGACCTCCTGGAGCAGTTCGCCGAGGCCTGCGGCGTCAACATCGGCACCCTGCTCGCCAACGCCCGCACCGACGAGCTGCTCGGCGAGTCCCAGCGGCTCACCGCCGAACTCCAGTCCCGTTCCGAGGAGTTGCAGGAAGGGCAGGAGGAGCTGCGGCGCTCCAACGCCGAACTCGGCGAGAAGGCCGCGCTGCTCGCCGAACGCAACCGCGACATCGAGGCCAAGAACCTGGAGATCGAGCACGCCCGCCAGGAACTGGAGGAACGGGCACGGCAGTTGAGCCTCACCTCGATGTACAAGTCCGAGTTCCTGGCGAATATGAGCCACGAACTGCGCACCCCGCTCAACAGCCTGCTCATCCTCGCCCAACTGCTCGCCCAGAACGCCGCCGGCAACCTCACCCCCAAGCAGGTCGAGTACGCGGGTGTGATCCACTCGGCCGGTTCCGACCTGCTCCAGCTCATCAACGACATCCTCGACCTCTCCAAGGTCGAGGCGGGGAAGATGGAGCTCAGCCCCGAACCCTTCGCCGTGCAGGAGCTGCTGGCGTACGTCGAGGCCGCGTTCAAGCCCCTGGCCGACCAGCGCGGCCTCGCCTTCCGGATCGGCGTCGGCGCGCACGTGCCCGGCGAACTCGTCACCGACCAGGCGCGGTTGCGGCAGGTGCTGCGGAACCTGCTGTCCAACGCGATCAAGTTCACCGACGTGGGCCATGTCGAGCTGCGCATCGAACGCGTGGAGGCCGACGGGCTCCCGGCCGAACTCGGCCAGGTCGAGGCCGCCGTGGCCTTCCACGTCGAGGACACCGGCATCGGCATCGACCCCGACCACCTCGACAGCATCTTCGGCGCCTTCCAGCAGGCCGACGGCACCACCGCCCGCCGCTTCGGCGGCACCGGGCTCGGCCTGTCCATCAGCCGCGAACTCGCCCGCCTGCTCGGCGGCGTCCTCACCGTCCGCTCCACCGCCGGCCGGGGCAGCCGCTTCAGCTTCTACCTGCCGCTCGCCCGCCGGGACCGGTCGGCCGTCGTGCCGGGCGCCGTGCCGGGAGCCGGGACCCGCGTCCTGGTGGTCGAGGCCGAACCGCCCGCCCTGCTCACCCTGCTGGCCCGGACCGCCGCCGAGGCGCACGGCGAGGACCCGCCGGTGGAGATCCGCGGCGCCGGCACCGAGGCGGACCTGCGCGCCGCCCTCGCCGACGGCCCGTACCGGTGCGCCGTGCTCGACCTCGCCCACACCGGCGAACTCGCCCCCCTGCTGCTCACCGGGCTCCCGGAGGGCACGCCCGTGCTCGGCCACCAGGGCGAGGGCAGCCCCGTCGGCGCAACCGCGGCGGCGATCGCCGGCCTGGAACTCCCCTCGGGGCTGGACGAGTTGCGCGAGCGTCTGATCGCGCTGATCGGCGGCCGGAACCCCGCCGGGGCGGAACCCGGCGAGCATGCCGTCCCCGCCGACGAACCGCTCGCCGGACGCACCACGCTGATCGTCGACGACGACGTCCGCAACGTCTTCGCGCTCGCCGCCGCCCTCGAACAGCGGGGCCTGACCGTCCTGCACGCCGCCGACGGCCGCGCCGGGCTCGACCTGCTGCGCGCCCACCCGGAGACGGATCTGGTGCTGATGGACGTGATGATGCCCGGCCTCGACGGCTACGCCACCATCGCCGCCATCCGCGCCGACGAGCGGTTCGCCCGGATCC
>NZ_JZWY01001107.1:0-1917 GCF_000966955.1 Streptomyces sp. NRRL S-495 | reverse complement strand
TTCGCCCGGATCCCGGTCGTCGCCGTCACCGCCAAGGCGATGGCCGGTGACCGGGCCAAGAGCCTCGCCGCCGGCGCCGACGACCATGTCAGCAAGCCGGTCGACACCACGCTGCTGCTGGAGCGGATGCGGCACTGGCTGGACGTGTCATGACCGACGGCCCCCGGTACAGCGGTCGGTCGGGTGCGCGGGGTCCGGCGAGTCCGGAGGGTCCGGCCGCTCCGGAGGGTCCGGCCGGTCCGTCAGGGATGCCGGGACCGCCGGGTTCGCCGGCAACGCCCGCGCACGGCGCCGACCCCGTGGAGGCCCCCGCCGCGGCCGAGGCACAGGGCGCCGTCGCGCGGCAGCTCGCCGGGGCCGTCCGGCGGCTCCAGCACGCCGTGGAGCGGATGCGCGCCGAGGAGGGCGCCCGCGCGCTGGTCGACCTCGCCACCGGCATGCTCGCCGAGCGGCTGACCGTGTCGCCCGCCGAGGCCGCCGCCCGGCTGGCCGCGCTCGCCCGGGAGGCCGGGGTGCCGGTCGCCACCCTGGCCGCCGACATCGTCGGACGGACGGCCGAGGCGCCCGCCCGGGACGACCGATCCGGACCGTCCGGGCCCCACGGACCGTCAGGGCCCCATGGCGCGCCCGGGTCCCACGATGCGCCCGGGCCCGCCGTCCGGCCCGGACCCGTCGGGTCACCCGCCCCACCGGCCCCCGCCCGGGCGCTCGCCGCCGTCCCCGACCTCGCGGACGCCGTCGAGGCCGTCCTCCGGCAGGGCGCCGCCCCCCTCGGCGCCCACGCCGTGCTGGTCTGGCAACGGCTGCCCGGCGGCAGCCTCGCCCTCGCCGCCCAGGCCGGCCTGCCCCTGGAGGCCGGCCTGCCCCTGGAGGAGGCCGAGGCCTGGAGCCGGGTGCCCCCCGGCATCGACACCCCCGCCCGGCAGGCCGTCACCAGCGGCGAGGACCGCTGGCCCGACACCCCGGCGCCGACCGGACCCGTCGCCGGGGGAGCCGCCACCCCCCGGGCCGTCCTCCCGCTGCTCGCCGACGGCCGTCGTCTCGGAGCCCTCGAAGTGCTCTGGCCCGGCCCCGCGCCCGTCCTCGGCCCGCCGCAGCGCCGTCGGCTCCGCGCCCTCGCCGATCTCTGCGCCACCGTCCTCGGCCACCCGGAACCCCCCGTGCCGCCCGAGCGCGAGGCGGACCTGCTCGACGGCCTGCTCGACCCGGCCCTGCTGCTCGAACCCGTCCTGCGGGACGGCCGGGTCGTGGACTTCACCGTCCTGCGCACCAACCGGCTGTTCCGGGACCCGCTCGGCCGCCCCCGCAGCGGCCTGGACGGCACCTCCCTCCTGGAGACCTATCCGATGGCCTGCGCCACCGGCCTGCTGGAACCGCTGCTGAGGGCGCACGAGACCGGCGAACCCCGGACCGACGACCGGCTGCGCCTGGTCTTCCAGGGCGGCGGGATCGCCGTACCCGCCGTCCTGCGGATCGCGGTCGCCCCGCTCGGCCCGCACCTCCTCCTCACCTGGCAGCGCGACACCGACCGGTCCGGCGAGTCCGAGCAGACCGACCTGCTGCGCCAGGCCCAACGCCTGGCCCGGGTGGCCGGGTTCGAGGAACAGCCAGGGAGCGGCCGGATCCTCTGGAGCGAGGGCCTGAGCGAGCTGTTCGGCCTGCCGCCGGAGTCCGCCGTGCCCCTCGCCCGGCTCGCCCGGCACGCCCACCCCGACGACGGGCCCGCCGTCCGCCGACTGGTGGACACCGTCCAGCACCGTCTGCGCACCGCCTCCGCGGTGTTCCGGCTGGTCCGCCCGGACGGCTCCCAGCGCTACACCCGGGTGATCGCCGAACCGGTCCTGGACGAGGACGGGCACCTCGGCGCGATCCGCGGCGCCTACCACGACGTGTCCGCCCAGCACTGGACCGAGGTCG
>NZ_JZWY01001106.1:0-6662 GCF_000966955.1 Streptomyces sp. NRRL S-495 | reverse complement strand
GCCCAGCACTGGACCGAGGTCGCCCTCGGCGCCACCCGGGCCAGGCTGGCGGACAGCGAGCAGGAGGCGGCCGAGCGCGAGCAACTGGCGCTCCGGCTCCAGCAGGCGATCCTGCCCGCGGCACCCCCGCCGCTCGGAGCCGCCGGACTGCGCGCCGCCGTCCGCTACCGGCCCGCCGCCAAACGCGAACGGGTCGGCGGCGACTGGTACGACGTCCTGCCGCTGCCCGACCGTCAGGTGCTGCTGGCCGTCGGCGACGTGGCCGGGCACGGGGTCGGCGCGGCCACCGGCATGGTCGCGCTCCGGCACGCGCTGCGCGGTCTGGCCGTCACCGGCGCCGGCCCGGGCCGGCTGCTGCAGTGGGCCAACACCGTGGCCCTGCGCGAACCGGAACAGGTGACCGCCACCGCCGTCTGCGTGCTGCTCGCGCCGGACGACGGCTCGCTGCGCTGGGCCCGGGCCGGCCACCTCCCGCCGATCAGACTGGCCCCCGGCGGCGCCGAGGTGCTGCCACTGCCGCACGGCGTGCTGCTCGGGGCGCTGGCGGACGCCGAGTACGAGGAGTACACCGCCCGGCTCGCCCCGGGCGACGTGCTGCTCCTCTACACCGACGGCCTGGTCGAGCGCCGGGACCGCCCGGTCGAGGAGTCGGTGGACCAGCTGATCCGGGCGGCGGGCCCGCCCGGCCCCGATCTGGAGCGGTACCTGGACCTGCTGCTGGAGCTGAGCCCGGCCGACACCGACGACGACACCTGTCTGGTCGCCGTCCGCATCGAGCGGTCGGAGCCGGACGAGAGGGCGCAGCCGGCCGGGTGAGGGGCCTGCCGACGGCCCGTCCGTCCGCGCAGATCGTCAGCGCCGTTCGTCCGCCCCCCTTGCACGCATTGACGAACGATCATGCGCGCCCCGCACACCGCCCGACGCCGCGCGTGGCCTAGGGTCGATGCTCGGAGATCGTCGGGGCCGCCCGCGCGGGCGGGGGATGTGCGGGCCCGGCGGCGCTCCACGACACACGCACCACGAAGGAGAACAACCATGTCGAACCGCAGGACCGTCGCGGTGGTCGGCGCGACCGGGCGTCTGGGCGAGCACGTCGTCCGCGTGCTGGCGGAACGCGGCCACGAGGTCGTGGCGATCTCACGCTCGGCGGGCGTCGACATTGTCACGGGCGAGGGCCTCGACGAGGCGCTGACCGGAGTCGGTGTTGTCATCGACACCTCCGGCACCCCCTCCGCGGACGAGACCGTGGCGACGGAGTTCTTCACCGCCGCCGCCGCCAACCTGCACGCTGCGGGCGCCCGGACCGGGGTGGAACTGATCGTCTCGGTGTCGATCCTCGGCATCGACGCGTCGACCGGCGGCTACTACCGCGCCAAGGTCGCCCACGAGAAGGCCCTGACGGCCGGTCCGCTGCCGGTCCGGATCCTGCGTGCCGCGCAGTTCCACGAGTTCGTCGAGCCGCTGGTCAGCTGGGGCCGCCAGGGCGACACCGTGTACGTCCCGCTGATGCGCACCCAGCTCGTCGCGGCCGCGGTGGTGGCCGAGGCGCTCGTCGACCTCGCCGAGGGCCCCGCGCCCGAGCCGGGCACCACGGCGGCGCCGTTCCCCGAGATCGCCGGCCCGCGCGAGGAGAACCTCGCCAAGGCCGCCGAACTCGTCTACGCCGCCCGCGGCGAGGAGGTCACCGTCGTCGAGGCCAGCGAGGAGGGGACCCCCGACCGCGAACTCCTGGAGAACGGCGCGTTCGTCGCCGGTCCGGCCACCACGCTCGCCGGCCCGACCCTGGAGGATTGGCTGGCGGCGCAGGCCTGACCGCCGCCGCCCGCCCGGACGTCAGGGGGTGGCCCCCTGGTCGGCCGGGCGGGCGGACCTGGCCCGCTCGATGTCGTTGATGTGGACCTCCGTCCACTCACGGAGGGCGCTGATCGGTCCGGCGAGGCTGCGCCCGAGCTCGGTCAGCCCGTACTCGACGCGGGGCGGCACGGTCGGGTGCACGGTGCGGGTGACGAACCCGTCGGTCTCCAGCAGTCGCAGGGTCTGGGTGAGCATCTTCTGCGACACCCCCTCGATCCGCCGGAACAGCTCGGTGTAGCGCAGGGTGCCGTCGAGCAGGCTGTCCACGATCAGGACGGTCCACTTGCCGGCGATGTGGTCGAGGACCTGGCGCGTCGGGCACTTCGCGGAGTAGACGTCGGCCGGGAGGCCGGAGGATGCCACGGTGGTTTTCACCCGGGGAGAGTAACGCACTTTCAGGTGCCTTCTTTCCAAAAGAGAGTAACTCTCCGAGAGTTGTCGGCATGACGAACCACACGACGAACCGCCCGATGTCCGTCGCGGAAGCGATCCGCACGCGCCGCACCGTCCGCCACTACCGGCCCGACCCGGTCCCGCCGCAGTTGCTCGACACCCTGCTCGACCTGGCGGTGGAGGCTCCCACCAGCTGGAACCTCCAGGACCGCTCGATCGTGGTGGTGTCGAGCGAGGAGGGCCGGGCCGGTCTGGCCTGGGCCACGGGGGGCCAGCCCCAGCCGACCGAGGCGCCGGTGGTGCTGGTCTTCGTCGCCGAGCCGCAGGCATGGCGGGAGGACCGCAGCGACGTCTACCGGCAGGCGCGGGAGAACGGGGCGTGGAGCGAGGAGTTCGTGGAGATGTTCTCCGCCGCCGCGCAGGAGTTCCAGGAGGGCCTCGAACAGCGCGGCCTGCTCCGCGAGTACGCGGTCAAGGACGCGGTCATCGCCGCCTCCTTCGTGATGCTCGCGGCCACCGCGATGGGGCTGGCGACCTCGCCGATGAACGGCTGGGACGAGGAGAAGGTCAAGAAGGTGATCGGGATCGAGGACCGCGAGGACCTCGCCATCGCCCTGCTGGTCTCGGTCGGCCACCCCGCCGGCACCCGGCTCCACCCGGGCCGCCGCCCCCGTCGGCGCGTGGTCTTCGACGGGACGTACGGGGCCGCCGCGGCCTCGTAGTCCGCGGCGCGTCGGTCCGCGGCGTCGGCCCCGGGCCCAGGGTCGGGCGAACTCCGGCCCCCGCGGCCGGACTTCTCGCCGGGCCGCCCCGCACGTGGTGCATCGGCCACCACCTGCTGTACTGATCGCCCGCCAAGGGCGGGGGTTGGCAGGTCGGCGACTTCCGGTAAGCTATGAACTCCGATAGTGACTATTACGGGGGTCGAGGATGGGCGAGTCCGTCGTCAGCGGGCTGGTACGGAGCTGGGTCGGTGGCTGGGTGGTCTCGCGGGGGGCGGCCGAGCCGGTGGACGAGCCGTGGGGCTGGACGGTCGATGTCGGCCAGGCGGCGCAGGTGGCCCGGCACGTGCTGCCGGAGCCGACCGAGCCCGACGAGCCGACCGAGCCCGACGTCCGCAAGCTGGTGGCGGCCACCACCGCGCCGGGGACCTGGCTGAAGGTGTTCACCGACGACGACACCGTCCGGCCCTGGCTCGGGCCGGGCTGGCGGTTCGACGTCCCCGGGTATCTGATGACCGTGCCGCTCGCCGCCGGAGCTCCGGTGGTGCCGGCCGGCTACACCCTCACCACCTGGCATCGCGGCGGTGTGGTCCGGGCCCTGGTCCGCACCGAGGCCGGCCACTTCGCCGCGCGCGGCCAGCTCGGGCTGGCCGGGGCCGTCGCCGTGGTGGCGGACCAGATCGAGACCGCGCCCGCGCACCGCCGCCGGGGCCTGGGCTCGGTGGTGATGCGGGCCCTGGAGGACGCCGGGCACCGCGACGGCGCCGAGACCGGGTTCCTGGTCGCCACGCCCGAGGGGAAGGCGCTCTACAGCACCCTCGGCTGGACGCTCCGGGCCACCATGGCGAGCCTCTACTACGCCCCGGAGCCGGCGGAGTCCGCCGAGGTGTGACCGGCGCTCCGGCGCACGACCGCCGGGTGTCCGGGGCCGGGCGGCGGTTCGGTGCCGGTCGGGCACCGGCCTCAGTGCCGGTTCAGCACTGCGGCCGCTTGCCGTGGTTGGCACCCTTGCGACGAGCCTTCTTCTTGCGGCGACGCTTCGACGACATCGGGCCTCCTTGGTGGGTTGGCCCCCCGTCCAAGGTCTCACACGAAGGGCCCACCGTGGCAGCGCCGGTTGCTCCGATCGAGGGCGCGGCGAGCCGGTCCGCCCGGGCTCCGGCCAGGGCTCCGGTGCGGCGGACAGTCATNGCCCCGGACGGGTGTCCGGGGCCGGGCGGCGGTTCGGTGCCGGTCGGGCACCGGCCTCAGTGCCGGTTCAGCACTGCGGCCGCTTGCCGTGGTTGGCACCCTTGCGACGAGCCTTCTTCTTGCGGCGACGCTTCGACGACATCGGGCCTCCTTGGTGGGTTGGCCCCCCGTCCAAGGTCTCACACGAAGGGCCCACCGTGGCAGCGCCGGTTGCTCCGATCGAGGGCGCGGCGAGCCGGTCCGCCCGGGCTCCGGCCAGGGCTCCGGTGCGGCGGACAGTCATGGGTCAGACCGCCTGCCACAGCGCCGGGGTGTTCGGCGGCTCCCACCCGGCCTGCGCCTGGTGGCCCTGGAGGCAGCGGTAGGAGGCGCTGCCGTAGGTGACGGTGGCGCCGGCCTGGTAGACGGTGCCGGCGGCCCAGGTGCCGCCCGGGTTGCCGGGGCCCGGACCGGGGCCGGGGCCCTGGCCGTCCGTCTTCAGCGTCAGCCCGTAGCCCTGCAGGATCGGGTTGACCGGCTGGAAGTACGTGGTGCCGCCCTGGGAGCAGTTCCCGGTGCCGCCCGAGGTCACGCCCTGCGCCTGGGTGCCCGAGACGAAGGATCCGCCCGAGTCGCCAGGCTCCGCGCACACATTGGTCCGGGTGACGCCCGAGACGGTGCCCTCGGCGTAGGTGACGCTGGTGTTGTGCTGCTGGATCGTGCCGCAGTGCCAGCCGGTGGTGGAACCTGACCGGCAGACCGAGGCCCCGACCTGCTGCAGTACCGAGCCGGTCACCGCGCCGGACGCACTGTTCACGTACGGGGTCGCGGTCCAGCTGCTGTTGGTGGCCACCCAGGACATGTCGTTGCCCGGGAAGACCGAGGCCTGGAAGCTGCCCTGGGCGACCCGGTTGGCGCCGGTCGTGCCGGACCCGGCCCGGCCGCAGTGGCCCGCGCTGACGAAGCCCTGGGTGGTCCCCCGGGTGATCGGGAAGCCGATCGAGCAGCGGCTGCTGCTGTCGATGTAGTAGGCGTCGCCGCCGCGGAGGTCGTAGAGCGGACGCGGGGCCTCGGCCACCGTCTCCACCCGCACCGCCGCCCGGTCCACCCCGGCCCCGGCGACCAGGCGTTCGGCGGCGGCCCGGTCGGTGGCCTGCACCACGACGGTGTTGGCGGTCACGTCGACGTAGCGAACCGGCGCGGCGAGTGCGTCCGCCCGGCCGGCGGGACCGCGTTCGGCGGCCAGGTCGAGCGCGGCCAGCGCTCCGTCCAGGGNCCGTCCAGGGCCGCGAGCGGGCGGTCCACGAGCACCGGCCGGGCACCCGCCGCGCGGATCACGGCGAGGTCGGCGCCCCGGGTCGTGGCGACGACCGGAGCGGCGTCGGGGCCCTCCAGCCAGGAGCCGGCCCAGCCACTGCCGAGGGCCTGGGCGAGCGCGCCGGCCAGGGCGCCCGCCCTGGCCTCGGCGGTGATCCGGGCCCGGGCCTGACCGTCCGTCAGGCCGAGGTCGCGCCGCAGCGCCTCGACCAACTCGGGCGCGGCAGCGGTGACTCCGAGGGCCGCGGGCGCGGCCGAGGCGGCGGCCCGGGCGGCCGCGGCGGGCCCGGGGACGGGGGAGGTGGCACCGGCGGTGCCCTGGAGGGCGGTCAGACCCAGGGCGGCGGTGGCCAGGACAGCACACGCGGCCCTGGCGGGTCGTCGGAGCATGGGGGTCTCCTGCGGTCACGGTGTGGGGGTCGCCGGAAACCGTAGGAGCCCCGTCCGCCGGCGGGGGAGATGTCACCCGGGGGTACCGCGCGGGGCTATCACCGCGCAGGTCGGGGCGGCCGGCGGGCGCTCGGCCGCGTGGTACAGAAGACCTTTCGGTGGACCATTCCGTCAAGCCGGGCCCGGCACCGCGGCTTACCGCCTCGCGCCGCTGCTCACCGCCGCTCAGCGCTGCTCGACGAGCCCCAGCAGCCAGAAGTTGGCGTACCGCCCGGCAGCCGTCGCCGTCGGGTCGGCGGGCCGCCCGTTCCGGCCGAGCCGGACCCGCACCTCGTCCAACGACACCGAGGCGCCGCACGAGTAGCCGAGCGGTGCGTAGGTCTCGTCGGGTCCGCAGAGCACGGACACCACCCGTCGCGCGGCGGGGAAGCGCAGCACGATCTGCTGGTGGTCGGCGTACGCGACCTCCAGACCGAGCACCAGATGCGCCCCGCCGACCAGGTACCAGCCGCTGCCGGGCCGGTCCTGCCGCAGGACCCCGGCCAGCGTCCGCAGCCGGCCCGTACCGAACCCGCCGGGCCGGGGGAACCCGCCGGGAGCACCCTGGCCGGTCGGCCCGCCGACGGCCCCGTAGCCGCCGAAGTCGTCGAAGCCCCCGAACGCGCCGAAGCCGCCGCCCGCTCCCGGTGCGTCCCCCTCCCCGCCCACCGCCCGCTCGGCCGTCGAGCCGCCCGGACGCGGCGGTGTCCCGGGTGCGACGGCCGCCGTCGCCAGCACCGCGACGGCCGCCACCGCCGCCGCCACCCTCAGTCGCCG
>NZ_JZWY01001105.1:0-307 GCF_000966955.1 Streptomyces sp. NRRL S-495 | reverse complement strand
CCGCCGCCCCCCTCAGTCGCCGCACCGTCCCGCCTCTCCGCACCGGCCGACGCCCGCCCGTACCACCGACGGACCATCCGACCACGCACCACCCCTCGCCCGGCCACCCGCCGTGCCGCCCCGCGGCCACGACCACCCGCGCGGGCGACACCCGCCGTCGGCACCCCCGCGAAGCCCGACCGCGTGGTACGGCGGGAAGGACAGTGCGGCGGGTCCTACCCGCCGGGCGGGGCCTGGCTGTCCGGCGGGCCCGCGGGCTCGCCGAGGCGGGCCAGGGCGGTCAGCACGTCGGCGCGCAGCCGGGGGT
>NZ_JZWY01001104.1:0-505 GCF_000966955.1 Streptomyces sp. NRRL S-495 | reverse complement strand
GCCGGGGGTTGCGGGTCGTGGCGTCGAGTACCGCCAGGGCCTGCCGGAGCCGTGCCGCCGCCTCCGCCGGACGGTCCAGCCGGCGGTGGTGGTCGCCCAAGTGGTAGAGGGTGATGCTCTCCAGGACCGGATCACCGGTGGACCGGTGCCGGTCCAGGGCCCGGTGCAGGTACTCGCCCGCTTCCCGGGCCCGGCCCGACAGCATCGCGGTCACCCCGATGTTGGTCTCGCAGACCCGGATCGCCCAATCGTCCCGGCGTTCCTCCGGCTGCGCCCGGAACAGCGTGAGCGCCCCCTGGAAGTGCAGCCGCGCCTGCCCGTAGGCACCTGTGCCGAGACAGTGGTCGCCGAGGTTGCCGATCGTGCGGGCCTCCCCGACCCGGTCGCCGATCGACGCGAACAGGGCCCGGGCCACACGGAGTTCGGCCAGCATCTCGTCATGGCGGCCGAGCGCGCCCAGCGCCGTCGCCAGGTCGTTGCGGGCCTGGCCCTCGCCGTACCGGTC
>NZ_JZWY01001103.1:0-5163 GCF_000966955.1 Streptomyces sp. NRRL S-495 | reverse complement strand
GGTGAACCAGTAGCTCCACAGGGCGACCGGCAGCCGCCAGGCCAGCGTGTCCGGACCGTGCTCGGCCGCCGCCCGCACCATGCCCAGCAGCCGGGTGTGCTCGCTCTCGCACCACCGCTGCGCCCCGGCGGCGGTGGTGAAGGCCGGTGGTTCGTACCAGGGACCCGGCGCGCCGAGCGGGATCCGCCGGCGGTGCGGGGTGAGCAGCCGGGCGGCGGCGTCGGCGTGGTGCAGGTACCAGGTGCCGAGCCGTTCGCGGGCGGCGGCGCTCACCGCCCGCCCGGTCTCGGCGGCCGCGCGTTCGGCGGCGTACAGACGCAGCAGGTCATGCAGTCGGTAGTGGTCGCCGCCCTCGTGGGCGAGCAGGTGGGCGGTGGCCAACTGGTCCAGGACGGGCCGCACGACCGCGACGCGCTCGCCGCAGAGCGCGGCGGCGGCCGCGGCCGTCAGACCGGAGCCGGGGGTGAGGGCCAGCAGCCGGAACAGGGTGCGCGCGGCGGCGGGAAGGGTGCGGTACGAGAGGTCGAGCGTCGCGCGGACGGCCGAGGCCGCGTCGTCGTCGATCGCCAGCGCGGTGAGCCGGTTCCCGGTGTCCCGCAGTTCGGCGACGTGGTCGGCGACGGTGCGGCCGGGGCGTTCGGCGAGCCGGCTGGCGGCGATCGCCAGGGCGAGCGGCAACCGGCCGCAGACGGCCGCGAGTTCGGCGACGGCGGCGGGTTCGGACCGGGCCCGCCGGGGGCCGATGACGCGGTCCAGCAGCGCGACGGCGTCCGGCGCCGGCATCAGGTCCAGGGCGAGCGGGCGGGCGCCGTCCCGGGCGGTGAGCCCGGCCAGGCCGGCGCGGCTGGTGACCACCGTCAGGCACTCCGGGGCGCCGGGCAGCAGCGGGCGGACCTGTTCCGCGCTGCGCGCGTTGTCCAGGACGACCAGCACCCGCCGGTCCGCGAGCATCGACCGGTACAGGGCGGCGGCCTCCTCGGGGACGCTCGGCACCTGCTCGCCGGGCACCCCGAGCGCGCGCAGGAACCGGGCCAGGACGGCGTGCGGTGTCAGCGGCGGCTCGGCGGAGAAGCCGTGCAGGTCGGCGTAGAGCTGGCCGCCGGGGAACCGGCCGCGGACCCGGTGCGCCCACTGGACGACGAGGGCGCTCTTGCCGATCCCGGCGCTGCCGGAGACGGCGCAGATCCGGGCGGCGGAGGCGCTGCCCGGTCCGGGGGTCCGATCCGGGTCGGATCCCGGTCCTGAGTTCGAGGCGGGGTTGGAGACGGGGTTCGAGGCCGGGGACCAGGACGCCGCCTCGGCGAAGGCGTCGAGCGAGGCGAGTTCCGCGTCGCGTCCGGTGAAGGTGGCGAGCGAGGGCGGCAGTTGGGCGGGCACGGGCACGGGCACGCCGGGGCGGGGTCCGCGCCCGCCCTCGGCGGAGGCGGAGGCGACGGCGGTGGTAACGGCGCGGGCGGTTCCGGCCCGTTCGTCGGCGGGCCCGCCCGGGCGTCCGGCGGTACCGGGCACGGCAGTTCGGGGTCTCGCGGTTCGCGGGTCCGTCGACGGGCCCGCCCCTCCGGATCCCGGGCCGGGGTCCGGAGCGACGCCGGCGGTGAGCAACGCCAGGTGCAGCCGCCGCAGTTCGGGGCTGGGGTCGAGTCCCAGCTCCTCGGCGAGCCGACCGGTGAACCGCCGGTGCACGGTGAGCGCGTCGGCCGTCCGCCCCGAGGCGTGCAGGGCCCGCATCAACTGCCCGACGAACCGCTCCCGCAACGGGTGGTCGGCGACCAGGCCGGTCAGCTCCGGGATGCTCGCGCGGTGCCGCCCGAGTGCCGCGTCCAGGTCGAGGCAGTCCTCCCAGGCGGTGAGCCGCAGCTCGTCCAGCGGCACGGCGCCCGCGTCGATCAACTGCCCCTCCAGGCCGTCGAGTACGGGCCCGCGCCAGAGCGAGAGGGCCTGCCGCAGACCGGCCGCGGCGGCCGACTGCTGCCCGGCGGCGGCCGTCCGGCGGGACCGGGCGACGGTGTCGGCGAACAGGCGGGAGTCCAGGCCGTGGTCGTCGAGCGGGATGCGGTAGCCGCGCCCGTCGGTGAGCAGGACGGGCGGCCCGGTCGGGTCCGCCTTGCGGAAGGCCCGGCGGAGCAGCCCGGCCAGGTTGCGGACCTGGCGGTCGGCGGTGGCGGGCGGCCGGTCCTCCCAGACGGCGTCCACCAGCCGGGGCACCGGCACCGCGCCGCCCGGGTTCAGCAGCAGTGCGGCCAGCAGTCGTTCCTGTCGGGCGCCCCCCAGCCGGATCCGGTTCCCCGCGCGGGTGCGGACCTCCAGCGGTCCCAGAATCGCGAACTCCATGCGCTGCCCCTCCCCAGGGTTCTTGCGCGCCGCAGTCGGACCGTCGCGTTTGGTGACGAACCGATGACTAGATCATGCCAGAATCGTGCGCGTGGTTGAGAGGGTCGGGACGTGCCGGTCCGCAGTCCGACCGGCGTCGTGAGCACTCTTTCCCCGGAGTTCCCTGGAGGAACAGGACCATGACCCGCATCAAGCGCCTCGCCGCCGTCGCGACCGCCGCCGCCGTGGCCGCCCTCGTGCCGCTGGCCGTCGCCCCGGCCGCCCAGGCCCGCACCTCGGACGCCACCCACTACGGCATGACCTGGGAGGTCCTCAACTACGGCCCGAACGGCACCGTCCAGGTCGGCGGCCCCGGCGGCTCCGCCAGCAACGCCTACCAGGGCGACACCGCCCCCTGGGTCTCGCTGCCGGTGCTCTGCCTCAACCAGGACGGCCGGCCCGCGCCGGCCGGCATCAGCCTGGGCTTCTACAACGGCTGGGCCCTGGGGAGCGTGGCGCTCAGCCGCCCGGTCAAGGGCTCGGAGCTGACCAGCGCCGCGGCCGCCAACGAGGTCTGCCGCTCGACCTTCGGACGCACCTGGCGGCAGGCCGAGTTCCACGACGGCCACTACGGCCCGAACTACTCCTCCACCGGCGGCTGGACCTTCTGGGCCTCCGGCAGCCTGCCGCAGGGCGTGCGCTTCTGGACGTACATCAACGACCAGTACGCCAACCCCTGGAACTGACCGGCACCCTCGCACGCCCCTGCGGCCGGCCCCCTGCCCACCCGGGCCGGGGGCCGGCCCCGCGCGGCCGGTCACCGGGCCTCGCTGCTCACCCGGCCCTTCCGGTCAGCGGGTCCTGCGGCTCACCAGGCTTGCCCGGCCTCCGACCAGCGGGCCCGGGCCTCGTGTTCCGCGTCCAGATGGCCGTCCAGCCGCCAGCGCACCACGTCGTAGTCGGGCAGGTGGCTCCAGGCCTCGGCGGCCGTCAGCAGGTACCGCCAGAGCCGGCTGAGCCGGGCCATCAGCTCCTCGAACTCCTCGTCGAAGGCCGTGACTTCGCGGTTCTCCCCGTCCGCATCGTCCGCCCGGTCGGGCCCGGAGGTACCCGCGGCCGCCTCCGCCGCGTGCCCGGCGAGCGTGCCGAGCACCTCCCGTGCGCTCCCGGTCAGGGCCGTGACCGTGTGGGTCAGGGCCGCCCCGACCAGTTCCTCCTCGCCGCCGGGCCTCGCGGCCGCCTCCCGCAGCAGCACCACCCGCCGCTCGATGAACCCGGCCAGCCCGTCGATGTCCTCCACGGTGATGTCCGCGGTGTACCGCAGCGCCGGTCGCCGAATGTCCGTCATCCCGCCGTCCCCTCCGTCGACTCCCTCGAATCCCTTCGACGGGCCGGACCGGCACCCCGCCGCCGCATCCGGTCCGCACCCCCGAACCTCGGATATGGCACCGCCACCGGGGGCGGCAAACCCGGCGCACGGGAGCACGGCCGGGGGCGGAGTGCCTGCGCCCCCCAGAAAGCTGGGATCCCGGGCCGGTCCGCTGCTCCGGAGAAGCGACGGACCGGCCCGGGATCCCAGCGCCAGTCGGGTCGGTGAGGGTTGGTGAGGGTTGGTGAGGACCGGTCAGGATCGGTCAGGATCGGTCAGGGTCGGGTGAAGGTGAGGTGGGTGACCCCGCTCGGGCTGGTGACGGACTCGATCCGGAAGCGCTGCTCCAGCCCTTCGAGTCCGTCCCACAGGCGCTCGCCCCGGCCGAGCAGGACGGGCACCACGACCACGTGCAGATGGTCGACCAGGTCCGCGGCGAGGAAGGCGCGGACGGTGCTCGGGCCGCCGCCGATCCGGACGTCCAGGCCGCCGGCGGCCTCCCGGGCGAGGGCGAGGACCTCGTGCGGGGTGCCGTCGACGAAGTGGAAGGTGGTGCCGCCCGCCATCTCCACGGTGGGCCTGGGGTAGTGGGTGAGGACGAAGACCGGTGTGCGGAACACCGGGTGCGGGCCCCACCAGCCGTTCCACTCGTGGTCCTGCCACGGGCCGCGCTGCGGGCCGAACTTGTTGCGCCCCATGATCTCCGCGCCGATCCCGTCGCCCCAGGCCCGCGCCATGGCGTCGTCCACGCCGGTCTCCCCGCCCTCGCCGCCCTGCATGGAACGGAAGGTCCGGGTGTGGAAGAACCAGCTGTGCAGCCGGTCGCCGGCGTGGCCGAACGGAGCCTCCAGGCTCTGTCCCTCACCCGTGCCGTAGCCGTCGAGCGAGACCGAGAAGTTGTGGACGCGGACCAGGGACACGGGGCACCTTCCGGCGGGCGGGGTTCGGGCGCGGCGGTGGGGCCGCTTCCGGCTCGCGCCGACTTTAGTCCGGGCCCGCCCGGTTCCGCCGGGGACGCGCCGCCCGGCCGGTCAGCGCGGCCCCGGGGCCCGGCGACGAGGGCGGGGGACGGCCCGACCGGCGTCGGCTCGGGGAACGGGGCCGACACCACCGGGGGGAGCGGCGGGCCGGAGGCGCTCGGGGCGGCGGCGGGCGCGGCGGCCGGAGCGGCGGAGTCCTGGACGGGCTGCCGCTCGCGCGGGGTGAACTCCACCGGCAGCGCGACCAGATGGCGCGACAGCCAGGCCGAGGTCCAGCTGAGCTCCTCCTCCGGCACGGCGAGCCGGAGGTCCGGCAGCAGGGTGAGCAGGCAGTCGATCCCGGTCTCCGCGATCGCCCGCCCGATGTCCTGGCCCGGGCACTCGTGCGGGCCGCTGCCGAAGGACAGGTGGGAGCGGTTGCCGTGCAGCGGCGTCGCCAGGTCGGGCCGGACGATCGGGTCGACGTTCCCGGCGGCGAGGCCGAGCAGCAGCATGTCCCCGGCC
>NZ_JZWY01001102.1:0-667 GCF_000966955.1 Streptomyces sp. NRRL S-495 | reverse complement strand
CCGCTGCCCGCCGAGCAGGGTGTCCCCGGTGGCCCAGCGGCCGGCGACCAGCGACATCGGCGGGGAGTCCCAGAGGACTTGGTCCAGCGCGTCCGGCACGGTCATGTGGCCGCCCGACAGGTGGGCCCGGAACCGCTCGTCGGTGAGGATCATCTTCAGCGTGTCGGCGATCAGGTTGACGGTCGTCTCGTTCGCCGCCAGCAGCACGACCCGCAGGTGTTCCAGCACCTCCTCGTCCGTCAGTCCGGCCTCGTGCTGCATCAGCCGGGTGCAGAGGTCGGCGCCGGGGTCGGTCCGCTTGCGCTCGACCAGCCGGCGCAGCGCCGCGACCACGTGGTCATTGCTGGCGATGGCGGTTTCGGTGCCCTTCATGAGGTCCCGGGCGGCATCGACCAGGCGCGGGCCGTACTCCTCCGGCATGCCGACCAGCTGTGTCATCACCAGCATCGGCAGGTGCTCCGCGAACCGGCTCACCAGTTCGGCCTGTCCGGTCGGCCCGAACTCCTCGACCAGCTCGGCGGTGTAGCGGGTGACGAAGCGTCGGACGCCGCGCCGGTCGGTGCCGTTCAGGCCGGCGGTGACGGCGCCGCGCAGCCGTCGGTGCTCGGCCCCGTCGGCGAAGACGCAGAGCGGCTGCCAGGCGATGACCGGCATCAGGGGCGAGTCG
>NZ_JZWY01001101.1:0-318 GCF_000966955.1 Streptomyces sp. NRRL S-495 | reverse complement strand
GCCCCGACCCGCCCCTCCTGGAACGCCCGCCAGCGGCGCGAGTCCCGGGAGAAGCGGGAGGGTGTGCGCATCACGGTGAGGTTGGCGGAGTGGCCGAGGACCAGCCAGGCCGGCAGGTCGCCGTGCAGCAGGACGGGGGCGACCTCCCCGTACTCGGCGCGCAGCTTCTCGTACAGGCCGGACGGGTCGGCCTCGGCCTCGGGCCCGTAGAGGCGGCGGAGTTCGGCGACGGGCAGCTCGTCGAGGCAGGGCCGGTCGCTCCCCGGTTCGGCGCTCGCCGGTCCGGTGCTCCCCGGTCCGGTGCTCCCCGGTCCGGTG
>NZ_JZWY01001100.1:0-5247 GCF_000966955.1 Streptomyces sp. NRRL S-495 | reverse complement strand
GGCGGGGACGGGCTGCGGCTGCTTGCCGACCGCCGCGTCCGAGCCGGCGGACGGGGAGCCGACGGGCCGGGACGGGGCCGAGGGTCTGACCGGCCCGCCTCCGGACCCGGCGGACGGGCCGGTACCGGGCGGCTTCTCCACCGCGGGCTTCTCGGCGGTCGGCGTCGGATCGGGCTCCGGGGTCGGCCCGATGCCCTCCACCTTCTGGTCGGCCAGGGCCAGCCGCACCCCGTCCCAGCGGTAGAGGCGGCCGGTCCGGAAGGAGGCGGTCGGCTCGTACAGCCACAGGTCGGTGCCGACCGTCTCGGCGCCGAACCCCTTCAGCAGGGAGACCCGGTGGATCGGCAGCAGCCGGTCGCCGGAGGCGGTGTAGACGTGCAGCACGACGGTGCCGGCGAGGCCGACGGCGAGCAGCAGCTCGGGCCGGCCGTCCCCGGTGAGGTCGCGGTACTCGGGGGCGCGCAGCTCGCAGCCCGGGCACGGTTCGAGGACCCGCCGTTCGTCCTGGGTGACGCCGGGGTCCTTGGTGAGCAGGGCGCGGATGTCCACGGCGGTGACGTCCTGCCCGGGGACGGTGAGGTCGGGGACCGGCTGCGGCGGCGGCTCCGGGCTGCGGCTCCCCGCGGGCTCCAACGGCGTCGGCGACGCGGCGGTGGGTGCACCCGGCCAGAGCGGCTCGCGGGCCGGGGAGGGCGTGACGAGTACCGCCGCGCCGTAGTCGCGCAGTTCGCCGGGGGCGGCGCAACCGACCGGGAGGGCGAGCGCCGCAGCGGCGAACAGGACGGGGAGAACGGGGAGAACGGGGCGGAGGCGGGCCCCGCGGGGCCCGCCGGCGGTGCGGCGGGGGGCGGTGCGGCGGCCGGCGGTACGGCGGGGGGCGGTACTCATCCTCCGGGGTCCTTTCCGGTCCTGTGTGCGCTGCGCGTTCTCGGTGCCTGCCCGATGCGCGTTCGATCGAGCCCCGGCCGACGTGGCGGGCGCCCGACGGGGACTCCGCCGGGCGCCGTTCGACCCCGTCAGCCTACGGGCGTCGCCGGATCGGCCAGGACGACGATGTTGTCCGTCCAGTGGCCGTCGGCCCCGATCCGGCCGCCGCAGGTGATCAGACGCAGCTCGGGCCCCTTGGTGTTGCCGTACACCGCGTCGGTGGGGAAGGTGTTCTTCGCGGTCTGGAGCAGGGCGCGGACCCGGAAGTCCACCGTGCCGCCGTCCTCCCGCCGGATCTGGATCAGGTCGCCCGGCTTCAGCTTCGGCACGTTGTGGAACACCGCCGGGCCGTGCGCGGTGTCGTAGTGCCCGATCAGGACGGCGGGCCCGGTCTCCCCCGGGGTCGGGCCGTTGCGGTACCAGCCGACCTCGTCGGCGCGGTCGGCGGCCGGCACCTCGACCGTGCCGTCGGCGTTCAGGCCGAGGCCGGTGACCGGGGCGTCCACCCCGGCCGCGGGGATCAGCAGCCTGGTCGGGGCCGAGGCCGCCAGCGGGCGGGGGGCGGCGGTGTCGGCGGAGGCAGTGCCAGTCGCCGCCGACGGGGCGGAGGCCGCGGGTGCGGGCGCCGCCGGGTCGCTGGCGCCGGGGGCCTGCCGGGCCGAGGTCTCCACCCGGACCACCGGCGGCTCCGCGCGGCCCGAGACCGCCACGGTCGCGCCGATCGCCAGGCAGAGCAGCCCGGCCGCGCCGAAGACGCTCCGGTTCAGTCCCGTCCCGCGTCCGGCGCGCCGCCCGTGGCGGCCGTGCTGCGAACCGTCCCGGGCCCGGCGGCCCCGCGCCGCCCGCACCCCGTCGCCGCCGTCCGGACCGGCGGCGACGGGGTGCGGGGAGGACCCGGGAGCGTTGTCAGCCCCGCGCACCGGAACGCCGGCGCAGCAGCGCGAAGCCGAGCGCCCCGGCGCCGATGGCGGCGACGGTGCCGCCGCCGACCAGCTTGAGGCCGGAGGAGTCGCCGGCCCCGGAGCCGTCGCCGGCCTGGGCAGCGCCCTTGGGAACCTCACGCACCTGCGGCTTGGCGTCGGTGGGCGCCTGGGGCTTCGGCGGGACGCCTTCCGGCCGCGCGGTCGGCGTGGCGGGCCGCGCCTGCTCCTTCGGCTGCTCGACCGACGGCGGGGCGGGCTGGGCCGTCGGGGGCCGCTCCGGGTGCTGGGGCGCCTTGACGGCGGGGCCGCTGCCGGCCTCGACCGGGCCTGCGGAGGGGGTGGCGGTGGGCGTGACGGGGGCGGCGGCCTTCGGGGCCGCGCTGGGCGCGCTGGGCGCGCCGCCGTCGGCCCAGGCCTGCCCGCCGGTGACGGTCGCCAGCAGGGCGGCGCCGGTCAGGGCGCAGACGGCCGTCAGCCGGGAGACGCCGGCCGAGCGCCGGGCGCGGTTGGTGGTCGTACGCAGAGCCATGCGAGCTCTCCTTCATCGTGGTGACGCGGGCTCCGGCACCCTGTGGCCGGTGCGTCCCGACTGACGGTAGGAAGCCCGTGTCGCGGTCCCCGGCCGGTCGTGTCACAGCGCTTCATCGGCTGCGTAACGGTCGCCCGGCGGTCCGGCGGGGGGATCGTGACACCCGTCCCGGCGACGGGAAATTCGCTGGTGGCGGCCGGTGCGGGCCTCGTAGCATCCGTGCGTGACCGACAGTGAGAACGCACCCGGGACCGAGGACGGCATCGAGGACGGCATCGAGGCGGCGGACCGGGAGGTGTGCTGGCGGGGCCACGGCATCGGGTTCACGGTCGTCGACGTCGACGACGCCGAACTGCTGCAGCGCTGGCGCTCCGACCCCGTGGCCGTGCACCAGATCGGCTACTGGCCGCGCGCGCTGTCCGCCCTGCGGGAGCGGCTGGAGCGCCATCGGGACGACAACGACCGGGACGACTTCCTGGTCCTGCTCCCCGACGGCACGCCGATCGGCCACATCGCCCTCTTCGACCAGGACCTCGCCGACGGCACGGCGGAGATCTCGCTGCTCATGGACGAGCACCACCGGGGCGGGGGCCACGGTTCGGCCGCGCTGGACGCGCTGGTCGACCTCGCTTTCGGCGAGCTGCCCCTGCACCGCCTCCAGGCCGTCACCCACACCGGCAACGCCCCGGCGCTCGCCGTCCTGGCCGGGGCGGGCTTCGTCCAGGAGGGTGTGCGCCGCTCGGCCTGCCTGCACCGGGGCCGCCGGTACGACGCCGCGGTGCTGTCCCTGCTCCGGCCGGAGTGGGAGGCCCTGGCCCGGCCCCGGTCCTGGGAGCTCTGACCCGTCCTAGGACGTGGCCTCGGAGCCCGGGGCGGCGTGGGTGCGGGTGTCGGCGTGGGCGTGGGCGGCCAGGACGGTGTCCAGGAGCTTGGGGAAGCGGTGCTCCAGGTCGGCCGTGCGGAGGGCGGAGAAGCGGCGGTTGGCCTCCTCGCGCTGGGTGATCAGGCCGGACTCGCGCAGCACCTTGAAGTGGTGGCTGAGGGTGGAGGGCGCGACGTCCACCGGGAAGGTGCCGCAGGCGCGTTCCGGCTCGGCACGCAGCACCCGGACGATGGTCATCCGGGTGGGGTCGGCGAGCGCGTGCAGGACGTCGAAGAGGTCGATCTCCTCGGTCGCGGGGTGGGTGGGCGCCGGTCGGCGGCGGGTGCTGCGGGGCATGGTCGACCTCCCTGATCTGCGATGTTCGACATCCATCGAAATTGCGTGGTACCACTGTCCCGCGTTCAATTTCGTAGTTCGTCGAACATCGTAGTCGAGGGGACCGACAACCATGCGCGCACTGGTGATGACCGCACCCGGCGGGTCCGAGAACTCCCAGGTCCAGGAGCTCCCGGAGCCCGAGCCCGGCCCCGGGCAGGTGACGGTCGACGTCGCCTACGCCGGACTGAACTTCGTCGACGTGATGACCCGCCGGGGCGACGCCGCGTACGCCGCCGACTGGCCGTACCGGCCCGGCAAGGAGGTGGCCGGCACCGTCCGGGCGCTCGGCGAGGGTGTCACCGGACTGGCCGTCGGCGACCGGGTGGTGGCCGCACCCGTCGGCGCCGGGCTCGCCGAGGTGGTGACCGCCGAGGCGGCGCTCACCGTGCCGCTCCCGGACGGGGTGGGGCTGCGCGAGGCCGCCGCCGTCCCCCTGGGCCTGGCCACCGCGCTGCTGCTGCTGACCGACGCCGGCCGCTTCGCCGCCGGGGACACCGTCCTGGTGCACTCGGCGGGCGGCGGGATCGGCCACGCCCTCGCCCAGCTCGTCCCGCTGCTCGGCGGCGGCCGGCTGATCGGCACCGTCGGCCGCCCGGAGAAGGCCGCCGCCGTGCTCGCCACCGGCTACCAGCACGCCTTCGCCCGCGACGAGGCACTCGCGGAGGCGGTCCGGACCGCCACCGACGGCCGGGGTGTCGACCTCGTGCTCGACCCGCTGGGCACCGAGGCCCTGGAGCTCGACCTCGCCGTGGCGGCACCCGGCGCCCGGATCGTGCTGTTCGGCAACGCGGGCGGCGGCGCCGTCGCCGATCTGCCCCCGCTCGCCCGCCTGATGGCGGGCAACCTCACCGTCACCGGCTTCAGCCACCGCGGCCTCGCCGCCACGGCGCCCGAGCGGCTCGCCCGGGCGGTCCGCCGGGTCGTCGGCCTGCTCGCGGACGGCGGTCTGGAGCTGCCCGTCACCGAACTGCCCGGCCTGGCCGCCGTCCCGGCCGCCCACGACGCGATGGCGGAGCGGCGGGCGACCGGCAAGTACGTGGTGCGGATCGGCGGCTGAGCCGGGCCCGACCACGCCGACCAGGGGCCCCCGACCAGGGACGACCGCTTCCGACCGGTCCTGACCGGCCCCGACCCGGCCCCGACCGATGTCGCGGAATGGACCTAGGTCGGAGGGTCGAGGACGACCCGAACCGCAGCCGGAGGTCCGGGCGGCGCCCGGTCCGTACGGTGGCGGTATGAGCGTCGATCTCGACAAGTACTTCGCACGCATCGGATGGGACGGCGGACGCGCTCCCACCCTCGACACGCTCCGATCACTGCAACACGCGCACGTGCTGGGCATCCCGTTCGAGAACATCGACGTGGTGGTCGGCACCGTGCCCTCGCTGGACCTCACCGATCTGGAGGCCAAGCTCGTCGCCGGCTCGCGCGGCGGGTACTGCTTCGAGCAGAACACCCTGTTCGCCGACGTGCTGGAGCAGCTCGGCTACGGCGTCACCCGGTACACCGGGCGGGTGCGGGTCGGCGCCCGGCCAGGGGAGATCCGGCCCCGCACCCACCTGGTGCTGGGCATCGAGGTGCCCGGGGGCGGCGAGGGGCCCGGGGGC
>NZ_JZWY01001099.1:0-5252 GCF_000966955.1 Streptomyces sp. NRRL S-495 | reverse complement strand
GATCCATCCATGCCGACCAGGCAGGACACCGCATCTGACGATGTGTCGGAAGCGTCCGCCGGGAACGCCCGAACCGTCCGGCAGGCGGCACGTCCGCAACGGTCCGGTAACAGCAACTAGACCGCCCGGCGCCCCTCGTGAATACTTCCGTGAACAACGGGCACTTCACATTTGCGCAAACCTGGCTGTCTTCAAGCACAAACAAGCAGCCACGACCGGCTGCCCGCCCGTTGGACAGCCGACAGGTGCACCGAGCGGCGGCCTCCCCCAGCCCCCGCGACGCACCGGTGCGGTGCTCGGCTTCTGCACTCCCAGGAACGAACCCCCGCCCCCGGCCCGGGTTCGCAGGACGAAGGCGGTACACGGCCATGAACAAGCGGCTCCTCGGCATCCCCCTGCTGTGCGCCACCGCGGCGCTGACGCTCACCGCGTGCGGCAGTGGCGGATCCAGCGGCTCCGGCGGCGGGAACGTCACCCTCAAGCTGGTCGCGGCCGACTACGGCGACAAGGCCTCCAACAGCTCCAAGGGCTACTGGGACGGCGTCGCCGCCGCCTTCACCGCCGCCCACCCCGACATCAAGGTCGACGTCCAGGTCATCAACTGGAACGACATCGACAGCCAGGTCAAGACCATGATCCAGAGCGGGAACGTCCCCGACGTCCTGCAGACCGGCGGCTACGCCGACAAGGTCGCGGACGACCTCCTCTACAAGGCCGAGGACGTGCTCTCCACCGCGACCAGGGCCAACCTGATCGCCACCTTCGCCGACGCCGGAAAGGTCAAGGACACCCAGTACGGCATCCCGTTCGTCTCCTCCGCCCGCGCCTTCTTCTACAACAAGGCCCTCTTCCAGCAGGCCGGCATCGCCCAGCCCCCCACCACCTGGGACGAACTCAAGGCCGACGCCGAGAAGATCAAGGCGAAGGTGCCGGGCGTCGTCCCCTACGCCCTGCCGCTGGGCCCGGAGGAGGCCCAGGGCGAGAGCATGATCTGGGAACTCGGCAACGGCGGCGGCCACACCGACCGCAGCGGCGCCTACACCGTCGACAGCCCGGCCAACGTCGGCACCTTCAGCTGGCTGAAGGCCAACCTGGTGCAGCCGGGCCTCACTTACGCCAACCCCGCCACCACCGACCGCAAGACCGCCTTCGCCGACTTCGCCGCCGGAAAGACCGCCATGCTCAACGGCCACCCCTCGCTCATCTCCATGTCCACCGAGGGCAAGGTCGACTACGGTGTGGCCCCCATCCCCGGCAAGACCGGGCCGCTCAAGTCCACCCTGGGCGTGGCGGACTGGACCATGGCGTTCAAGAAGAACGGCCACGCGGCGCAGATCAGGACCTTCCTCGACTTCGCGTACGCCAAGGAGAACACCCTCAAGTTCGTCGAGACCTACAACCTGATGCCCGTCACCCAGGACACCCTGAAGGAGATGAGCACGGGCGGCAAGCACAAGGACCTCGAGCCCTTCTTCGCCCTGCTGCCCGGCGCCGCCTTCTACCCCCTGGGCGACACCGCCTGGGACGCGGTCTCCGCCGAGCTCAAGAAGGGCATCGGCTCCGCGGTCGCCGACGACCCCGCCAAGGTCCTGGGCGACCTGCAGAAGAAGGCCCAGGCCGCGGTCGCCGACAAGTAGCCCGCCCGCGCCCCCGGTTCCACGGCACCGCACGCCCACGGCACCGCACGCACGGCACCGCACCCGCCGCATCCGCGGTTCCCGCCGCACCCTCCGGGTGGCGCGCGCCCTCCCGCGCGCCACCCGGCCGGCGGAGCCCGCACGCCCGGAAGGCACCCTCGTGTCCCTCAAGTCAGCTTCCCCACAAGGCCGGAGGGCCGGCCGGCGCCCGCCCGCCCGCTCCCTCGCCGCCCGGCTCGGCCCGCTGCCGTGGATCGGCCCGGCCGTCCTGCTGATCGTCCTGGTGGTCCTGTGGCCGGTCTACGAGATGATCCGCACCTCCTTCCTGCGGATCAGCACCAGCGGCTTCGTCCGCGGCTCGGCCGGACTCGACAAGTACCGCAAGCTCTTCGACGAGCCCGACCTCGGCCGGGTGCTCGTGCACACCGTGGTCTGGACGCTGGCGGTGGTCGGGCTGACGATGCTCCTCTCGCTGGCCCTGGCCCAGCTCTTCGACCAGCGCTTCCCCGGGCGCCGCTTCACCCGCTGGGCGCTGATCGCGCCCTGGGCGGCGTCGGTGCTGATGACCTCCATCGGCTTCAAGTGGATGCTCAACCGGACCTCCGGGGTGCTCAACACGCTGCTCGCCGACCTGGGGCTGATCGACGCCCCCCGGGACTGGCTCGGCGACCCCGACACCGCCTGGCCCTGGATGATGCTGGTGGCGGTCTTCGTCTCACTGCCCTTCACCACCTACACCCTGCTCGCCGGCCTCCAGACCGTCCCGGCCGAACTGCACGAGGCGGCAAGGGTGGACGGCGCCACCGCGTTCCAGAGCTACGTGCGGATCACCCTGCCGCTGCTGCGGCCGGCCTTCCTGGTCGGCCTCGTGATCAACCTGATCAACGTCTTCAACTCCTTCCCCGTGATCTGGGGCATGACCCAGGGCGGGCCCAACAGCGACACCGCCACCACGACGGTGTTCATGTACCAGTTGAAGAACACCGACATCGGCGAGTCGGCCGCCATGTCCGTCGTCAACTTCGCCCTGGTCGTCCTGATGGTCCTCCTCTTCCTCAGGGTCAGCCGGTGGAACCAGGAGGAGAACTGATGCAGCGTCAGACCGTGCTCCGGGCCCGGCGCGAGCCGATCCGCCCCCGCACCCTCGTCGCCACCGCCGCCGCCTGGGGGCTGGCCGCGCTGTTCCTGCTGCCGTACCTGGAGATGGTCGTCACCGCCGTCCGGCCGGCCGACGAACTGCGGGACGCCGGCTATCTGCCCAGCCACTTCGCCTGGTCCAACCTCGTCGACGTCTGGCGGGACTCCACCCTCGGCGTCAACCTCCGGGTCACCCTGCTGGTCGCCGGCGGCTCCACCCTGCTGGCCCTCGCGGTGGCCCTGCCGGCCGCGTACTGCACCGCCCGCACCCGCTTCCGCGGCCGCAAGCTGTTCCTGCTGCTCGTCCTGGTCACCCAGATGTTCCAGCCGACGGCGTTGCTGGTCGGGCTCTACCGCGAGTTCCACCAGCTCGACATGCTCAACTCGGTGTGGACGCTGATCCTCTGCAACGCCGCGTTCAACCTCGCCTTCACCGTCTGGATCCTCACCGCCTACATCGGCTCCATCCCGGTGGCGCTGGAGGAGGCCGCGATGCTCGACGGGCTCGGGCGGTTCGGCACCCTGCGGAGGGTGGTGCTCCCGCTGGCGATGCCGGGCATCGTCACCGCGGTCGTCTTCACCTTCATCTCCGCCTGGAACGAGTTCGTGATGGGCCTCACGCTCTCCACCCGGTCCGACAGCCAGCCGCTGACCGTCGGCATCAACAGCTTCATCGGCAACTACACCGTCCAGTGGAACTTCCTCTTCGCCGGCTCCGTGATCGCGATCCTGCCGGTGGTGGTGCTGTTCGCCGTCATCGAGCGCCATGTCGTCTCCGGCCTCACCGCCGGTTCGGTCAAGTGACCGGGTACGCAGGGGCGTCGGGGGCGTCGGGGGCGCCGAGGACAGATGCCCCCGACGCCCCCGGCGCCGCCGGCTCCCCGCCGAGGTGGACGCTCAGGCCGCCGTCGGGAAGTCCTTGCGCTTGATCTTGGCCCGGCGGCCGTCGGGGTGGTGGAACACGATGCCCTCCGCCAGGGTGCCCGGGGCGTAGCGGCTCTCCAGGCCGGCGAGGAACTCCCGCAGACCGTCGTAGCTGCGCGGCACGGCGGTGTACACGGGCGCCGCCAGGTCGAACGGCACGCACAGGTGGTCGTCCAGCTCCAGCGGGTTGCCCTGGATCCGCGGGCCGAGGGCCTCGCAGGCGTGCTCGCCGTCCGGCCAGGCGGTCACGTCGGTGTTGCCGGCCGCGGTCAGGATCCAGCGGTCCTCGGGCCCGTTCTGGTCGGTGTCGACGTACCAGCCGTCGACGATGCCCTGCTGCTTCTGCGCCTTGCTCGGGTTGCGCCGCTTCTCCACCCGCACCAGGTGGCCGCCGCGGACGGTCAGCCGCACATTGGTGCCGTCCAGCTTCTCCGTCGGCGCGCCCTCCCCGGCGAAGACCCAGGCGCACTCGGCCCGTGGACGGTCCATGACGCGGAAGTCGCCGTCGCGTTCGAACAGCGTGGGGATCTTCTCCATGACCTGCCTACCTCTCCTGACCTGCCCGACCAGTTCCTCGTGCGTGATCGCCCCCGTGGCCAGCCCGCTCGCCAGCGACCGCACCAGGTCCGCGACCGAGACCTCGGCGTCCACGGCGACGCGCTTGAGCGCCTTCTTCTCCTCCGGCGACACCCACGCGACCAGCCGTGACCAGCCGTCGGGCGGGGTCCAGCGCGCCAGTCGTTCCGGGTCCTTGCGCGGCCGGCCGCGCCGTTTGGGCTCTTCCTCCATGACCGGGAGCGTAGAAGCCCGTTTGATGTTGTGTCAATTGGCATAACAGTAATTCCGACGGCGCGGAGGCGCGAGGAGGGGCCGCTGACCAGGAGAATGGTGCGGCACAGTCCACCGGAAATCCCCGGAAGTACAGAGAGAGCGAACCCCCACATGGATCTCGCCCGTACCCGGAGCGGTCGTCCGTCCCGACGAACGGCTCTCCTGGCCCCGGACCGCGGGGCTCGGCGCCCAGCACGTGGTGGCCGTGTTCGGCGCGAGCTTCGTGGCGCCGGTGAATGCATGATCAGACCCGAGTTGGTCGTACCTGGAGATCTGACGGTGTCGACAGGCGTCGGCCACGAGCGAGGAGCGGTATGAAGGTCGGGTTCGGGTGGAAGCTGCACGGGGACGGCCGCGCGCCGCAGCCCGGGGTGGTGGTGCGGCCGGACGAGCGATTGTCCTGGGGGCGGACGGTCGGGCTCGGGGCGCAGCACGTGGTGGCCATGTTCGGGGCCACTTTCGTGGCTCCCGTCCTCATGGGGCTGGACCCGAACCTCGCGGTGATGGTGTCGGGTGTGGCGACGGTGTTCTTCCTGTTGGTGACGGGGGGTCGGATTCCGTCGTACCTGGGGTCGAGCCTGTCGTTCGTGGGGGTGGCGGCGGTCATCAGGACGCAGGGCGGGGATGCGGCGACGCTGACGGGGGCGTTGTTGGTGGTGGGTGCGGTGCTGGCGGCCTGCGGCGGGGTGGTGCAGGCGCTGGGCGGGAAGGTGATCCATGCGG
>NZ_JZWY01001098.1:0-1076 GCF_000966955.1 Streptomyces sp. NRRL S-495 | reverse complement strand
AAGGTGATCCATGCGGTGCTGCCGCCGGTGGTCACGGGCGCGGTGGTGATGCTGATCGGGTTCAACCTGGCGCCGGTGGCGGCGGGGACGTACTGGCCGCAGGACCAGTGGACGGCGTTGCTGACGATGATGTTCACGGGGCTGGCGTTGGTGGTGCTGCGGGGGTTCTGGTCGCGAATCGCGATCTTCCTGGGGCTGGTGTTCGGGTATGCGGTGTCGTGGCTGTTCGACCGGGTCTTCGGGCGGATCGACTCGGTGAACGGTGCGGGGCAGGTGACGGACCACTGGCGACTGGACCTGTCGGGGGTGGGGAAGGCGGAGTGGGTCGGGTTCCCGTCGCTGCACGCGCCGAGTTTCTCGCTGTCGGCGGTGCTGGTGGCGCTGCCGGTGGTGGTGGCGTTGATCGCGGAGAACGCCGGGCACGTGAAGGCGGTGGGCGAGATGACGGGGGATCGGCTGGACGACCGGATGGGCACCGCGATCATGGCGGACGGCGCGGCGACGGTGCTGTCGACGGCGGTGGGCGGTCCGGCGACGACGACGTACGCGGAGAACATCGGCGTGATGGCGGCGACCCGGGTCTACTCGACGGCGGCGTACTGGTGCGCGGCCGGGTTCGCGATCCTGTTCGGGTTGTGTCCGAAGTTCGGTGCGGTGGTCGCGGCGATCCCGGGCGGGGTGCTGGGCGGGATCACGGTGGTGCTGTACGGGATGATCGGTCTGCTGGGCGCGCAGATCTGGGTGCACAACAGGGTCGACCTCACCAATCCGCTCCACCTCGTCCCGGTCGCGGCCGGCGTCATCGTGGGCATCGGCAACGTCACTCTCAAGTTCACCGACAACTTCGAGCTGTCCGGGATCGCGCTCGGCACGATCATCGTGCTGACGGGGTACCACGTGCTGCGGGCGATGGCGCCGGCGCACATGAAGCAGCCGACCGCGACGCCACTCCTGGACGCGGGCACCACCGGCTACGACGACAACGACGCAGAGCGCAACTGACCGCGCTCTGAACGACGCGGCAGCAGGCCGAGGCCGGCGGAGAACCAGGACGGCCCACCGGGTGGCGCCCCCTA
>NZ_JZWY01001097.1:0-2264 GCF_000966955.1 Streptomyces sp. NRRL S-495 | reverse complement strand
GGGGGCGCCACCCGGACTGGCGTCAGGCCGACTCGGGTCCGACCTGATCAGCTGGGGGGACCCGGTCAGAAGATGAGCTTCCACCCGTCGATGCGGCCCGAGTCGCTGCGGTACACGTCTTGCACCCGGAGCCGCCAGGTGCCGTTGGCGAGCTGGGCGGAGGCGTCGACCGTGTAGGTCTCGATGACATTGTCGGCCGAGTCGCCGAGGCTGCTCTTCTTCAGCGGGTACACCGTGCCGTCCGGGCCGACCAGGTCGACGACCAGGTCACCGCGCCAGGTGTGCTTGATGTCCACCCCCACCCCGAGGTCGCGCGACGCCTGGCCCGGGATCCGGTCGACGACGATGTCCGAGAAGATCGCCGGACCCCCGTCCGGGATCGGCACGGCGGTCGTGCTCGTGAAGATGCCCGGGGAGACCTTCCAGGTGAACGTCGTCGTGATGCTGCTGTGGTGGGAAGCCTTGGCGGTGACGGTGACCGTGGACGTGGCGGCGACGGTCGGGATGCCGGTGATGCGGCCGGTGACCGGGTGGAGCTTCAGCCCCTCGGGGAGGCCGGTCGCGTGGTAGGTGACGGTGCCGGGGTTGAAGTTGACGGCCTCGATCCGGAGTTCGGCCGGGGTCCCGACCTCGGTGACCTGGTTACCCACGGGGTCGAGCAGGAGGCCGTCGACGACGCGCGGGCCGACGTTGACGCCTGCCCAGGCGTTGGCGGTGTTCATGTACGTCGCGCTGCTCTGCCCGTACAGGTCGGCGGCGGCCTGGAGGGTGGCGATGCGGGCTGCCGCATAGTTGGTGGACGAGGTCATGTATGTGGTCAGCGCCCGGTACCAGATCTTGGCGGCGGCTTCCCGGCCGATGCCGGTGACCGGCAGGCCGTCGGAGGTCGGGGAGTCGTAGGCCACGCCGTTGACGGTCTTGGCGCCGCTGCCCTCGGAGGCCAGGTAGAACCAGTGGTTCGCCGGGCCGGAGGAGTAGTGCACGTCGACGGTACCGAGGTCGGCCGACCAGTAGTCCCGTGACTTGGCGTCCTTGGAGGGCTTGTCCATGTAGCGCAGCGGGGTGCCGTTGCCCCTGATGTCGATCTTCTCGCCGACCAGGTAGTCGCCCGTGTCCGCAGGGTTGCCGGCCCAGAACTCGATGGCGGCGGCCATGATGTCGGAGGTGGCCTCGTTCAGGCCGCCGGACTCGCCGCTGTAGATCAGGCCCGCGGTGGCGGAGGTGACGCCGTGGGTCATCTCGTGGCCGCCGACGTCGATGGAGGTCAGCGGCTTGACGTTGCCCGCGCCGTCGCCGTAGGTCATGCAGAAGCAGCTGTCGGACCAGAACGCGTTGACGTAGTTGTTGCCGTAGTGGACCCGGGTGTAGGCGCCGACGCCGTCGTCCTTGATGCCGCTGCGGCCGTGGACGTTCTTGTAGTAGTCCCAGGTGAGTTGGGCGCCGTAGGCGGCATCCACGGCGGCGGTCTGCCGGTTGGCGACGGTGCCGTCGCCCCAGGTGTCGGTCGGGTTGGTGAACAGCGTCTTCGTGGAGCTGGTGCCGTTCAGGTCGTAGGTGCTGTGGCCGCCACGGGTGGTGTCGGTCATCGCGTAGCCGCCGCTGCCGGCCGGGGAGGTGCCGATGGTGACCTGGCCGGAGTACTTGCTGATGCCGACGCCGGTCTCGATGCCCTGGTACTCGAAGACCTCCTTGCCGGAGTTGGCATCGGTGATGACGTGCAGTTCGGACGGCGTGCCGTCCTCCTGCGTGCCCGTCACGATCGTCTCCCAGGCGAGACGCGGGGTGCCGGCCGCGGCCCAGACCACCTTGCGGCTCTGGTCGGCCGCCGCCTCCGTGATCCTCGCGCTTCCGGCGCTGTCGAGCGCCAGGCCCTTCGCCGCCTCGGAACTCTCGCCGGGGGTGGTGTCGACGGCGATGTCCGCGTCGGTGGCCCTGGTGACGCCCTTGATGGAGCCGTCCGGGGCGGTGTGCACGACCAGGTCACCACCGAGGACCGGCAGTCCGTCGAAGGTCCGCTCGTAACGGGTGTGCAGGGTGCCGTCGGCGTCCTTGGTCACGCCCCTGACGACCAGCGCCTCCTTCGCGCCCAGCTTGAGCGATCCGGCGGTGTTCGCCCGGTTCGCGTCGGCGGCAGCCAGCAACTCGCCACGCTGCGAGGCCGACAGTTGCACCGGCAGCGCACCGGCGAAGGCCTGCACCTCGGCGGAGGCACCGGTCGGGCTCTCCTCGGCGGAGGCGGTACCAACGGGCAGAGCAGTCACGAT
>NZ_JZWY01001096.1:0-263 GCF_000966955.1 Streptomyces sp. NRRL S-495 | reverse complement strand
AGGCGGTGCCGCCCGGTAGAGCTTGGTGGTTCGCGTGGCTGGAACGGTCTTCGACGCGCTCGCCGGGTTGTGCGGCGGACGTACGGCCACAAGGGCTCCGCGGCGATGGGACGGTACAGTGCCAGCTTTGGTTGGAACATGCCACCACTGCCGCCACAGGTTGGCCGAAAACGCTTCACCACAGGCGTGGGGCCCGGGAAGTCGGCCGTCAGCAGGCGGACGGTGCGGGGAAAGAGGCGGGAGCCGGGGACGGCCGCCGGACG
>NZ_JZWY01001095.1:0-1791 GCF_000966955.1 Streptomyces sp. NRRL S-495 | reverse complement strand
GCCGCGGGACGCCACCGGACCGCCGTCGGCCCCCGGTGTCCCGCCGCCGTTCCCGTGCCGTTCCCGCGGCCGCCCTCCCCCGGTCGCCCGCCCCGGCCGTCCATCGGAGCGGGCCGACCGGCGGCTTTGCCCGAAAGGGCCACGACCGGTCGGCCCGGCTGGTCCCACGGGTCGTCAGGTGGTCGAATCTCTTCGCACGTCCGGGCCGACCGCCCGGGCGGCGTCCGATTCCGATGACTTGTCCGCCCAGGAGAGACATGCCTTCTTCGGCCCACCACCACCGGACCACCGCCGGCATCGTGGCGCTCAGCGCGTTCGCGATCACCTGCGGCACCGCCGTCGCCGGCAGCTCCGCCACCGCGGCGGGCACCGTCCTGTGGACCCCGAGCACCAGCGAGGGCCCTTCCTCCTTCGCCGGTGTGCAGTGCACGGACGGGAAGTTCGGCGTTGTGAAGGACCCGGCCAAGGGCGACGTGTGGCGGGCCTTCCAGGCCGCGGGCGCGGAGCGCTGCGAGACGCTCGGCCCGGACCTCAAGGAGGGCAAGACCTTCTACCTCGGCTGGTCCTCCAAGCTGAACATCAAGGACTCCAACAGCCGCTACGTCTTCCAGCTCAAGTGCTCGCCGAGCACCAACACGGCGAACCACCCGATCGAGATCGACGCGACGACCGGGCGCATCCGCCTCCAGGAGTGGGACACCGACCACGTGGCCCACACCCTGTGGACCGCACCGACCAGCAACAACCAGTGGCACTCCTACGCCCTGAAGATCCGGCTCGGCCGCACCAACGGCACCATCGACTTCTGGTTCGACGGTGTGAAGCAGACCTTCACCAACGGCTCCGGCACCTTCAAGGGCACCACCTGGGACGGTGACCGCAACTACCTCAAGTGGGGCTCCTACCACCCGTCCACGGGCAACGCGACGAACACCTTCACCAGCCCGATCATGGCGACCACCCTCCAGGCGGCCACCGCCGGCTCCTGACCGGGGACGCGGCGCGCGGCCGGGAGCGGGACACGGCCCGGCACACTGCCGGGCCTGCGCCGCTCCCGGCCCTCCGCTCCCTAGGGTCGGCAGGATGACGACCTCGACCGCCCCGGAGCCCCTGCTCGGCAGGCCGGAACGGCTGATCGCGCTGGCCGACGGTGTCTACGCCATCGCGATCACGCTGCTCGCCATCGACATCAAGCTCCCGGAAGGGCTCGATTCCGCCGAGTTCCACCGCCAGCTGCACGACCTCCTCCCCCAGGTCGGCGCGTACGCCCTGAGCTTCCTCGTCCTCGCGGCCTTCTGGCGTGACCACCACCGCCTGTTCCTCGGCGTCCGGCAGGTGGACGGCCTGGTGATCCGGCTGACGCTGTTCGGCCTCGGGGTCGCGGCGCTGCTCCCCTTCCCCACCTCCCTCATCGCCGAGTACGGCCGCGAGCCCTCGGCCGTGGCCATCTACTCGGCGGCCGTCGCCGTCCTCGGCAGCATCCAGTTCACGCTGCTGCTCGTGGTGTGGAAGCGCCCCTGGCTCCGGGCGGTGCCGCTGCCCGACCGGGAGGCCCATGCCTATCTGGCGGACCTCGGGGCGACGGTGGTCGTCTTCGCCGCCACGGCGCCGCTGAGCTTCCTCCTCGGGTCCCGGGTCGTGTGGGGCTGGCTGCTCCTGCTGCCGGTGAAGTTCGTCATCGGGCGCTGGAGCACGCGGGTCAGCCGGTCGGACGTCTGACCGCGCCCACGCCGGGGGCCGTTCGCGTACGGCGGGTGACGGCGCGGGGCACGGCGGGTGAGGGCTGTGGCC
>NZ_JZWY01001094.1:0-1076 GCF_000966955.1 Streptomyces sp. NRRL S-495 | reverse complement strand
GGCCAGTTCCCCCGCAGGCCCACCGGGTCCGCCCGCCGCCCAAGCCGTGATCGCGTCCTGGAACGCTGCCATGTCCGCCATGCTGCGCATTCTGCTCCGACGAGCCGCCCGGGGCCCGCCATTTTCGCCGCGTCGGCCCTTCCGGGCGGAGCTACAGCACGGCAACGCACGAACTCAGGTCGGCGTTCAGGAAGACCAGGTGCGAGTCCCCGGGCATCCCCACTCGCCCCAGGGTGACGGGGGTGTCGCCCGCGAGCCGAAGGTCGGGCAGTCCCTGGTCGAAGTCCCAACGGGTGGCGACGCCGTCCTCCGCCAAGCATTCGGCCCGCCATGCCCAGATGGCGAAGAGCCGGTCGGCCGGCACCGTCGATCCGGCCCATACCTGGAACGAAGTCCCGGCACGCAGGGCCAGCGCGGCATGACCGGCCGTATCGGTGCCGTGTTCTTCGAGGGCGGCAATCAGGTCGTCGCGATCCACGATGTGCAGTATGGCGTTCGGTGAGTGACCAACAGGCCACCGGCCACGGTTCGGTCATGGCCGAGGGTCTTCCTTCTGATACGGCTGGCGTGCATGGTCGGACGTCGGTGGGATGCCGCCAGGACGCGTCGGAGTGGGAAGTCGGCCAGTCCGACTTCCCACTCCGGACCCCTTGCGGGATGGCCACGTGGTGCGAGGATCCCTGACCGGCTCCGTCGCGATCGTCGGCCGAACTCTCGATCGGCTGGAACGACATCGACACGACGACCGCAATCGTGGGCTGGGAGTGGTCCGGGTTCACACCCGAGTGGTCCGACCAGGACGAGCGCCTGGCCCCGTTCGTCGGCCGGGAGCTGCGAGGGGCTGCCCTGCTGGAGTGGTGGCCATGGAGTTCGTGTTCGACGACGGCCATGTGCGGATCGCCGACGGCCTGGACGAGAACACCATCGAACTCGACCCGGCCGCCCCGGAGTACGTCCGGCACCGCCTGCCAGCCCCGGAGTAGGAAGTCGTCCGGGTCGACTTCCTACTCCGCCTCGGCCGCCCGTGCCGCCGGTGCCGCCCGAACCGCCGCCGTGATCATGCGGTGCATGACGGC
>NZ_JZWY01001093.1:0-5291 GCF_000966955.1 Streptomyces sp. NRRL S-495 | reverse complement strand
GGCACCGCCGGGTTGGCGGCGGCGGCCCCGGCGGTGGCCGGGTCCCGGAGCAGGGCGACCAGCAGGGCCGGGGGCAGGGCCGGGTGGCGGTGGGCGTGGGTGCGGACCTCGGGCGCGGCCGGGTTGAGGCCGATCCCGTCCAGCCACTCCCGCCCGAGCCGCGCCGACGGCACGGGAGGGTGGAGGAGTGCCGCCCACGGATCCTGCTGATGATCCACTCCCGCAGGGTAGAGCGCGTGGGAAGTCGGCGGGTCCGACTTCCCACGTCAGGGGGAGGGCGGGGTCAGGAGCTGCCCTCTCCCGCGATGCTCAGGGCCATCGCGAGGTGGCTGTAGCCGGGCAGGCTCGCCCCGACGGCCTTCTCGTAGCGCACGACGTCGGCGATCCCGAGCTTCTCGCCGGTGGGGAGGGTCCGGTTCGACGTCCACAGGAGCAGCCGCAGTTCCTCGTTCTCGACGGCGAGGAGCGGGGCGGAGGACTCCATCGGCGCTCCGTTGTGCAGTCTCCAGTCGGCGACGTCGTGCCAGAAGTCGGTCAGGCTGTCCCAGCAGATCGCGCTCCGGGGGCCGAGCAGCGGGCGGATGTCCTCGGGGGAGCGGAACGCGTCGAGGCCGTGGGAGGCGAGGTTCTGGAGGTTCTCCAGGACGCCCACGGCGAACGCGTACCCGTTCTCGTCCTCCAGCGCCGTCTCGCCGAGCGCCAGGATCTCGACGGTCGAGGGGTGGTCCCGCTGGGCGGCCCGGTAGGCGACCAGGCGGGCGAGCTGAAGGTCGTCGTCGGTGTCGGCCGGGGGAGCGGCGGGGCGGCGGCACCAGGGGAATCGCATGGTCGTTCTTTCGACGGGCATCGGTGGCGATCATGATCTCCCATGCCCGGGCACCCCGTGCACCGGGGCCCGCCCGCGCAGGAAGTCGGCGGGTCCGACTTCCTGCGCGCAGCGGGGCGGCGGCCCGGGCTCAGTCGAGGACGGCGACGGCCTCCACCTCCACCAGGTGCTCGGGCACGTCCAGCGCGGCCACACCGAGCAGGGTGGCCGGCGGGGCGGCGGTGGTCCCGAGCTTCGCGGTGGCCCGGGCGATGCCCTCCAGGAGCAGCGGCATCAGGTCGGGCGTCCAGTCGACGACGTGGACGGTCAGCTTCACGACGTCGTCGAAGGTCGCGCCCGCCCCGGCCAGGGCGGTGGCGACGTTGAGGTAGCACTGCTCGACCTGGGCGCCCAGGTCGCCCGCGCCGACGGTGGCGCCGTCGGCGTCCCAGGAGACCTGTCCGGCGATGTGGACCGTCCGCGAGCCGGTGGCGACCGCCACCTGGTGGTAGACGTCGATCGTGGGCAGCCCGTCCGGGTTCAGCAGGGTGATGGCCATGGCGGCTCCCGCCTCCTCGTGCTCTCTTGTGGTGACTCGGTCACCGTAGGAGAGTGTTCCCCGACGTGGAAGAACGCACTTTTCGGTGACTGGGGAACCTCAAGGTGAGCAAGCAGGTCAGCGGTTCGGCCGAGGAGCGGGCGGACGCGATGCGGGCGGACTCCCTGGCGCGGGAGATCTTCTCGGACATCGCCAACAAGTGGGCGCTGCTCATCGTCGAGGCGGTGGGGGACCGCACCCTGCGCTTCACCGAGCTGCGCAAGGAGGTCGACGGCATCAGCCACAAGATGCTGACGCAGAACCTGCGCCTGCTGGAGCGCAACGGCCTGGTGGAGCGCACGGTGTACCCGACGGTGCCGCCGCGCGTCGAGTACACCCTCACCGGGCCGGGCCGGGCCCTGCGCGCCACGGTGGACGCCATGTGCGACTGGACCCACCGCTACCTGGACGCGATCGAGGAGGCCCGCCGGCGCTTCGGTGCGGTCTGAACGGCCGTCTGAACGGCGTCTCGAACGGCGTCCTGAACGGCGTCCTGAACGCCGTCCCGCTCAGCGGAAGTCCGCCGTGTGGTCCACCGCCCACTCCCGGAAGGACCGGGCCGGGATCCCCGTGATCCGCTCCACCGCGTCGTTGACGGGCTCCGGGCGGTCGAGCATGGCCGCCTGGGCCGGGAGCACGGCCGCCACCAGCTCCGCCGGGTAGCCCGCGGCCCTCATCCGCTCGGCGGCCTCGGCCGGTGCGATCTCCTCGAACCGCAGCGGCCGTCCGACCGCCTCGCCGATCAGCGCCACCTGCTGTTCCTGGGTGACCAGTTCGGGGCCGGTGAGCAGGGGGCGGGCGCCGAGCAGGGTGTCCGTCGTCAGTGCCTGAACGGCGACGGCGGCGATGTCGGCCTCGTGGATCAACGGGCGGGCCAGCTTTGCCAACGGCGCCCGGACCGCGCCGGTCGCGCGGAGTTCGTCCGCCCAGCCCAGCGTGTTGCTCGCGAAGCCGGTGGGCCGCAGCGCCGTCCATTCAAGGCCCGATGTCTCGATCAGCCGCTCCAACTCGGTGTGGAACGCGGTGATCGGGTCACCCGGTGCGTCCTTCCCGTCCCCGACCCCGGCGGACGACAGGTAGACCACCCGTCGGGCGTGCTTCCCGACTGCGTCGATCACCTCCGCCGCGCCCTCGGCGCGCAGGAACGGCCACACCAGGAACACCGCGTCGACGCCCTCCAGAGCCGCGCCCAGTGACGCGGGATCACCGAGATCGCCACGCACCGCCCGCACGCCTTCGGGGAAGTCCGCCTCCCCCCTCACCAGTGCCCGCACGGGTACGCCCGCAGCGTGCAGTTGGGTCACCACCGAACCGCCGACCCGTCCGGTCGCGCCGGTCACCAGGATCGTGGGCTTTGTCATCGGAATCTCCTCGTCTCGCCGTTCGATGGCACGACCCTCGTACATCAACCGAGGTTCAGGTCAAGCGGCGGCCCGGGCGGCCGTCGGAGGTCGCGAACCGCGTCACCGGTCCGGTCAGGACAGGGGAATCGCATGGCCGCCCTTTCTGTCGGCACCGGTGGCGATCACGATCTCCCCCACCCGTGCACCCCGTGCACCCCGTGCACCGGGGGCCGGGCCGAGTCCGGCTCTCTCCACCGGTGGCACCCGTCTGACATGATCGGGTAATCGGATCGTCATCGAATGTAATGGCGCCCGACCGTGGCGTGCGGGGCCCTGGGGAGGGGATCGCGTGGAGTTCGGGGTTCTGGGGCCGTTGGAGGTGCGGACCGGCACCGGTGTCCGGGTCCGGCTGGGGGGTGATCGGCAGGAGCGGTTGCTCGCGGCGCTGTTGCTGAACGCGGACGGCAGTGTCCCGGTGAGCCGGTTGGTCGACGCGGTCTGGGGCGACCGTCCGCCGGCGACCGCCGGCCGCCAGGTCGGCAATCTGGCCGGGATGCTGCGCCGACGGTTCGCCGAGGCCGAACCCGCCGGCCCACCCGTGCTGCTGACCGGCGGCCACGGCTACCGGGTCGTGCTCGACGGCCACCGGCTGGACGCCCGGACCTTCGCCGACGGGGTCGCGCGGTCCCGTGCCGCGGCGGCCGCCGGTGAACCCGCCGCGGCGTTGGCGGACCTGCGGGAGGCGCTGGCACTGTGGCGCGGCCCGGTCCTGGACGGGCTCCCCGGGCGGCTTCCGGCCGCGGCCGGCGTCGCGTTGGAGGAGTTGCGGCTGACCGCCTGGGAGGACTGCCTCGACCTGGAGGCGGCCCTGGGCCGGTACCGTGAGACGGTGCCGGAGCTGACCGCCCTGGTCGCCGAGCATCCGCTCCGGGAGCGGTTCGCCGGGCAGTTGATGCGGGCGCTGCACCGCTCGGGCCGGACTGCCGACGCGCTGGCGGTCCACCGGCTGTTCGTCGGTCGCCTCGCGGAGGAGCTGGGGCTCGACCCGAGTCCCGAACTGCGGAATCTGCACCTGGAGTTGCTGAAGTCCGAGCCGGAACGGAACGGGCGCGAGGCGGTCGATCTCGGCCCGGACCCCGGCCCCGCCCTCGACCCGGACCTCGACCTCGCCCCCGACCCCGCGCCCGCCCCCGGGACGGTGGTGCCGCAGCCCGCCCAACTGCCCTCCCCGTCCGCCTCGTTCACCGGTCGCAGGACGGAACTCGCGGCACTCGACGGATTCGCCGCCGAGGCCGCCGCCGATCCCGGACCAGCCGCCGCTCCCGGACCGGCCACCGCCCCGGCGGCGGCGGTCTTCACCGTCTCCGGCACCGCCGGTGTCGGCAAGAGCACCCTGGTCGTCCACTGGGCCCACCGGGTGCGCGGCCGCTTCCCGGACGGCCAGCTCTACGCCGACCTGCACGGCTTCTCGGCCGGCCCACCGCTGTCCGCGCACGCGGTGCTGGCCCGGTTCCTGCGTGCCCTCGGGGTACCCGGCCCGCAGGTACCCAGCGCGCCCGACGAGGCCGCCGCGCTGTACCGGTCCATGCTGGCCGACCGGCGCGTCCTGGTCGTCCTCGACAACGCGCACAGCGCCGAACAGGTCCGCCCACTGCTCCCGGGCGGACCGCACTGCCTGACCGCGGTCACCAGCCGGACCAGCCTCGCCGGGCTCACCGCCCGCGACGGCGCCCGCTCACTGGCCCTGGACCTCATGCCCGACGCCGACGCCGTCGCCCTGCTGGACCGCGTCATCGGCGGCGACCGGGCCCGCACCGAGCCTGCCGCGGCCGCCGAACTCGCCACCGTCTGTGGACGGTTGCCCCTCGCGCTCGCCATCGCCGCCAGCCGCCTCGCCGTACGCCCCGGACTCACCGTCGCCGACCAGGTCGCCGAACTGCGCGACACCGAGGACCGGCTCGGCGCGCTGGAGATCGAGGGGGACGCCGCCTCGACCGTCCGCGCCGCCTTCGACCTCTCCTACCGCGCCCTGCCCGCCCGCGCCCAGGGCCTCTTCCGGCTGTTCGCCCTCGGCCCCGCCCCCGACCTCTGCACGGCCGCCGTCGCCGCGCTCTGCGGCGACCGCACCGCCGTCGTACGCCCGGTCCTGGGACAGCTGACCACCGCCCACCTGCTCACGTACGAGGGCCGCGACCGGTACCGCATGCACGACCTGCTGCGCCTGTACGCCGCCGAACGCGCCGCTTCCGAGACCGGGGCGGCCGAACGCGCCGCCGCCCGTGAGCGCCTCTGCGGCTGGTACCTGAACCACGCCGACGCGGCCGTCCGGCTGCTGACCCCGCACCGGCAACGGACGGGATTCCCCCGCCCCGGCTCCTGGTACGAGCCACCGGTGTTCGCCACGGCCGCCGAGGCGCGCAGGTGGTGCGAGAGCGAGCACACCCACCTGATGGGCATCGTGCGGGAGGCCGCCGAGCACGGTCTCGACGACTTCGCCTGGCGGCTGCCCCTGGCGCTGTGGGGCTACTTCTTCGTGAGCCCGCAC
>NZ_JZWY01001092.1:0-2731 GCF_000966955.1 Streptomyces sp. NRRL S-495 | reverse complement strand
AGCCCGCACCTGGACGACCGGGAGGAGGCGGCCCGGTTGGCGGTGGCCGCCGCCCGGCGGTCCGGCGACCGCTACGGCGAGGGCCACGCCCGCAATGACCTGGCCACGGCGCTCGTGACGGTCGGCCGGCTCGACGACGGCCTGGCCGAATTCCTCCGGGCCCGGACCCTGTTGGCCTCGGTCGGCGACCCGGTCGGCGAGGCCATGGTGATCGGCAACCTGGGTGCGCACAGCCTCCGCACCGGCGAGCACGGGCGCGCCCGGGAGTACTTCGGGCAGGCGCTCGCGCTGCTGGCGGCGCAGCCCGAGGACCGCCGGGACGACTGGGTGATCGGGGTCAGCGAGACCCATCTCGGCGTGGCCGCGATGTTCGCCGGTGACACCGGGGAGGCCGGCGAGCACCTGTACCGGGCGCTCGACCACCACCGCTCCGCGGGGGACCCGGTCATGGAGAGCGTCGCCCTGTTCCACCTGGGCGACCACCACCGCCGACTGGACCAGCCGGAACGGGCCGCCGCCTGCCTCCGCCGGGCGCTGGCCGTGATCGACGCCACCACCGAGAATCCGCTGCTGCGTGCCCGGGTGTCGGCGGCCCTGGCGGCCCTGACGGACCCCGCCGAACGTACGGCGGACCCGCTCCCGGGGGACTGACATCACCTCCGGTGGCGATCCGATGGCCGGGCGATGCCGAGCAGCTGCAGCCGGTTGAGAGGGTCGATCCGCACCGGCCCCACGAGGGGCCGGTCGCCCTCGCATCGCGCCTCGCACCACGTGCCCGCAGCCCTTGGAGGAACGCCCATGAGCCTCAGCAAGCACCTCGCCAAGCGCCTCGCCGCCACCGCGGCGGCCGTCACCGTGGCCGCCCTGGTTCCGCTGACCGCGACCCCGGCGAGTGCCACGACCCTGCCCACGCCCCCGAGTCCGACCTGCAACCCCAACACCGAAAAGGTCTGGGACGAGGTCGTCTCCGCCCAGGTCGACCCGGTCGTCACGGAGTTCATCGGTTTCACCGTCGCGCCCAACACCACCGGCACCTACGAGAAGAGCCTTGCGCGGGTGGATTCGGTCAGCACCACGGTCAACTCCAGCCGCGATTTCAGCGCCGATTTCAGCGGCCTCTTCGTCAAGGTCGGCGTCAAGACCAGTCTCTCGGTGATCACCACCAAGGCGACCACCGAGACCGAAACGGTCACCGTCACCCAGAACTTCAACAAGGACGGGCGCTACGGGCTCTACCGGGGCACCCGGAAGGTGGCGGGCCAGTTCGTCCGCTACACCTGCGCACGCACCGGCCCGACCACCGGCCTCTGGATCAACACCAACCCCAATGGCACGGGCACTTACACGACCTTCGCGGACATCGAGATCGGCACGGTCGTCTGCACCCACCCCGAGCCGGCCGGATCGCTGAGCGCACTCGCCTGGCAGCGGATCGGCAACTGCTGACCGTTCGCCGCCCGTTCACCGCGGGCTCGTCCGGCCAGTCCGAAATCCCCCACGCCTGCACGCCCGCACGCCCCCACCTCTCTGCTTCTCCACTTCTCCGCGAAAGCGAGCCCATGATGGGTAGTCAGCACCGCCCCCGTTCCGGAGTGCGCCGTCTCGCCGCCGCCCTCGGCACCGCGGCCGCCCTGGTCACGTCACTGATCGTCGCGGCCCCGGCCGCCCAGGCCGCCGATCCGGCCGGCTTCACCTGTGACCCCGGCGCCTACCAGATCGAGGCCATCAACAGCGGCCTGACCGTGGAGGTCTCCCTGGGCTCCTGGAACCGCGGATCGGTCGCCCAGTTCTGGTGGAACGGGGGCGGCAATCAGGTGTGGCGCTCCTGCCACATGTCCGTCCCCGGTGGCCTGGAGGTCTACAAGTTCATCAATCATGGCAACAAGCTGTGCATGTCGGTCGACCGCCGGGGCCTCGAGGCCGGCACCTGGGTGATCACCGAACCCTGCAACGAGACCAACGGCTCCCACATCGGCAACAACGCCCAGGAGTTCTGGATGTTGCAGGTCGACGGCACCAAGGCATTCGCCCTCTCTCCGCAGCACACCCAGAACGGCACCCGCATGTGGCTCTCCGCGCAGGACCACTCCACCGCCGCGACGGCCCAGATCATCCAGCACAGGGAGCCGGAACTCTTCCGCCTGAACCCGATCCCCTGAGCCTCGCCCCACGGGTCACGCCTGTACGGACGCCCGGCCGGATTCCCCCGGCCGGGCGTTCCGCGTCGGTGGCCGCCGGGCCGCTCGGGCGCCAGGACGGGCCTACGGCCGCCGCTCCGGCCGTCGGCGGGTGAGGTGGCGGAGAACGGGCGTGAGGTAGTCGGCGTGCGGGCCGGGGAGGCCAGGGAGGTCGGCGGGGGAGCGGACGAAGGCCAGCTCGACCAGTTCCCGTTCCGGGGGCGCGAGGGTGGTGAAGCGTTCGCGCAGGACCGGTTCGGGGAGCGGCGGGGCGAGGAACAGCACGCCGACGCTGCCGTACTGGCCCCGGGTGACGGCCCGGAGTTCCAACTCGGTTGCGGCGACGGTGACTCCGGTCTCCTCGGCCAGCTCGCGGACGGCGTTGCGGCGCAGCGCGGCGAGGTCCAGGCGCTCGCCGTCGGGCGGGGGTTCGACGGAGCCGCCGGGGAACTGCCAGCGTCCGGGGGCGGCGGTGGTGGGGGACATCCGGCCGACGAGCAGGCGGCCGTCGTCGGTGGTCTGGAGGACGCTGACGGAGAGGGAGGCGGTGGGGG
>NZ_JZWY01001091.1:0-964 GCF_000966955.1 Streptomyces sp. NRRL S-495 | reverse complement strand
GGTGGCCAGGAGGTGGACGGCCCAGGCCCCGCCGGCCGGCGGGCTCACGAGCGGTTGCCGCCTGGCGGTGCGGGAATCCTCGTACAGCGGGACGGAAGCCTCTGCCTCCCGCTGAACGGGGAGGGAGAGGACAGTGAGCGAGGAGCCACGCCCCGAGGACAGGTTGCACCTTGCCCAGTGGCGCCTGGTTCGGGCGGACGGGCTTCGGCTGGGGCTGGTGAACCGGGCCGGCACGCTTCTGAGCGCCAACGCGCTGGTCATGACCGGTGTGGTGTTCGCCTCCGGAGCGACGTCGTCGGACGTGTCGCCCGCCATTGGGGCGGTCGGGCTCGTCGCGTTGGTGGTGAGTGCGTGTTCGGCGGCTCTGGCAGCCTCCGTACTCACCGGGTCGGGAAAGCTGCCCGCGCTGGCGCAGCCGCTCGACTCCGTGGTCCCGATCGCGTTCAGCTACGGCGACACCGTCAAGGCGTTCTCCTCCCCGGAGCACTTCCGCGCGGGGCTGGCCGCCCAGACTGTCGAGGCCGCAGCCGATGCCGCCGCGCTCGAACTGTGGCGGTGCATCAGCGTCCATCAGCTGAGAGCACGAAGGATGCGACGCGCCACCCAGTACCTGCTGGGCGGCGCGGTCCTCCTGGTCGCCATGGCCGCGGCGAAGCTCATCACCGCTCTGGCCTGAGCGGACACCGGCCTTCGTCCGCGTGTGGTCGGGGTGTGACAGCCGGGGGCTGCTGGTCTGGCGGGACGGCCTGACCGGCCTGGGTGCCCGTGGCTTCCGGTCGCCTCACCGGTCGTGGAGCGCGCGCGGCTCCGGGCGGGTGGGGCCGGTCCACGCACAGGGTGACCAGCAGGAAGACGGCGGACTGGGCGGCGACCGCGCCTGTAGTCACGCGCCTCCTCTGCCCGGACGACGCCGTTTCATGGCCGGAACGCCGGAACGCCGGAACGCCGGGCCCTGTGCGAACGC
>NZ_JZWY01001090.1:0-3347 GCF_000966955.1 Streptomyces sp. NRRL S-495 | reverse complement strand
CCGGAACGCCGGAACGCCGGAACGCCGGGCCCTGTGCGAACGCCGCCGTCAGAGGTCGAGGTCGAACAGGGCGTTGACGACGACCTCGGTCAGAGCGGGGTGGATCCAGTACGGGGTCCGGGCCAGGGTGGGAACGTCGATGCCGAGGCTCATGGCGATGACCAGCGGCTGGATCAGGGTGGACGCCTGCGGACCGAGGATGTGGGCGCCCAGCAGGCGGCGGGTGCCGGGGTCCGCGATCACCTTGCAGAAGCCGGTGGTGTCCTCCAGCGCCCAGCCGTACGCGACGTCCGAGTACCGGCGGGTGGCGGTCGCGTAGCCGAGGCCGTCGTCCCGGCACTCCTGCTCGGTGCGGCCGACCTGGGCGATCTGCGGGCGGGTGAAGACCGCGGCGGGAACGGCACCGTAGTCGGTGGCGACCGGGTCGTCGGGGTGCAGCAGATTGTGCGCGACCACCTGGGCCTCCCGGTTGGCGACGTGCTTGAGCGGCACGGGGGTGCACACGTCGCCGAGGGCGTAGACGCCCGGCGCGGTGGTCCGCTGCTGGGCGTCCACCACGATGCGGCCGTCCTCGTGCAGGGTGATGCCGGCCCGGTCGGCGTCGACGGTGTCGCTGTTGGGGGTCCGGCCGACCGCCACGAGCAGGGTGTCGGCCTCGATCGCGGAGCCGTCGTCCAGGCGCAGCCGCAGGCGGCCCGGTTCCCCTTCCAGCCGGGTGAGTTCGACGCCGGTGCGCACGTCGAACACGGAGCGGGCGTGGCGAGTGTAGGCCCGGGACACGGACTCGTCCTGCGGAGCGAGGAGGGTGCCCTGTTTCTCGATGACCGTGATCCGGCTGCCGGCCGCGTGGAAGACGTGCGCCAGCTCGGCGGCGGTGTAGCCGCCGCCGAGGACGGCCAGGTGCCGCGGCGGGGTCCGGCGCCGCATGATCGTGTCGGAGGTCTCGTAGGGCAGTGCGCTGTCGCGCACCGACGGCGGGACCACCGGGCGGCTGCCGACCGCGACGACGACCTGGTCCGTGGTGATCCGCTCCTCGCCCCAGCCGGTCTCCACCACCAGCGTCCTCTCACCGGTGAAGCGCGCGCGGCCACGGTGGACGGTGACGAAGCCGGAATCGCGGCGGCCCTGCTGTCGCCGGGTGTGGCGTCCACGTCGGAGCGGCCGGTCTCCCGCACCGTGTCCATGACGTCGGCCGTGTGGGCGAGCATCTTGCTGGGGATGCAGCCGCGGTTCAGGCAGGTCCCGCCGAACGGCCCCTCCTCGACGACGGCGACGTCGAGGGCGGCGAAGCGGTCGTCGATCACCGCATTGCCCGAGCCGGCTCCGAGGACGACAAGATCGTGGTGTCGCATGCTCGGAGGCTACCCCCGCCCGCCGCCGCGACGCCGGAGCCGGCCGGGCGGGCCGGGCCGGACCTCCGGGGCACCGACCGGTCTCCGGGGCACCGGCGGGGCAGGTCGGGACCCGCATGGCCCGGACCGGTCCGGGCCATGCGGGTCCCGACACCGGGTAGGCGCTTGGAGCCGCACGGCGGCCGCGAGCCGTTCCCGGCGATCCCCACCGACCCCGGCCGGCCCCCTGGGAGGACACCCGTGACACCCGCGACACCCCCCGACAAGCACGCCGCGAACCGCCATCAGTCGCTGGCCGACCCCGTCGCCGCACAGGCGGGATGGGACGACGTGGACGTCCGCGCCGTGGACACCGCCCGGCTGCTCGCGGCCGACGCCGTGCAGCGCACCGGCAACGGCCACCCCGGGACGGCGATGAGCCTGGCGCCGCTCGCCCACCTGCTGTTCCAGAACGTCCTGCGCCACGATCCCGCCGACGACCGGTGGCTGGGGCGGGACCGTTTCGTGCTGTCCTGCGGCCACACCAGCCTCACCCTCTACATCCAGCTCCATCTCACCGGCTACGGCCTCGAACTCGACGATCTGAAGGCCCTTCGGACCTGGGGCTCCGTCACGCCCGGCCACCCCGAGTACCGGCACACCCGAGGCGTGGAGATCACCACCGGTCCGCTCGGCCAGGGGCTGGGCTCGGCCGTCGGGTTCGCGATGGCGGACCGCCGTGAGCGCGGACTGCTGGACCCGGACGCCCCGGCCGGCGAGAGCCCCTTCGACCACCACGTCTACGTTCTGGCCTCGGACGGCGACCTGATGGAGGGCGTCACCGCGGAGGCGAGCTCCTTGGCCGGCCACCAGCGGCTGGGCAATCTGATCATGGTCTACGACCAGAACCACATCTCGATCGAGGACGACACCGACGTCTCCTTCAGCGAGGACGTCGCCGCCCGCTACCGCGCGTACGGCTGGCACGTGCAGACCGTCGACTGGACCCGCACCGGCCGCTGCGTGGAGGACATCGACGCCGTCCTCGACGCACTCCGGGCCGCCCGCGCGGAGACCACCCGGCCCTCACTGCTGGTGCTGCGGACGGTCATCGGGTGGCCGGCCCCCAACCTCCAGGACTCCGGCAAGGCCCACGGCTCCGCGCTCGGCGACGAGGAGGTCGCCGCCACCAAGGAACTGCTCGGCTTCGACCCCGCGGCCGACTTCACCGTCGAGGACGAGGTCCTCGCCCGGACCCGCGAGGCACGGGCACGCGGCCGCGAGCTGCACGCGGCGTGGGCCCCGCGCTACGAGCGCTGGCGCGCCGAGAACCCCGGGCGTGCCGCACTGCTGGACCGGCTGATGGAGCGCCGGCTGCCGGACGGTTGGGCGGACCACCTCCCGCACTTCCCCGCAGACCCGAAAGGGCTGGCCACCCGCGCCGCCTCGGGCCAGGCGCTGACCGCGCTCGCGCCGGTGCTGCCCGAGCTGTGGGGCGGTTCGGCCGACCTCGCGGGCAGCAACAACACCACGATGGAGGGCGAGCCCTCCTTCCTCCCCGAGGGCGTGGAGACCGCGGAGTGGAAGGGCGGCCCCTACGGCCGAACCCTGCACTTCGGGATCCGGGAGCACGCCATGGCCGCGATCCTGAACGGGATCGCCCTGCAGGGCCTGACCCGCCCCTACGGCGGCACCTTCCTGACCTTCAGCGACTACATGCGGCCGGCGGTGCAACTGGCCGCGCTGATGGAACTCCCCACGATCTACGTCTGGACGCACGACTCGATCGGCCTCGGCGAGGACGGCCCCACCCACCAGCCGGTGGAGCACCTCGCGGCGCTGCGCGCGATCCCCGGCCTCGACGTGGTGCGTCCCTGCGACGCCAATGAGACGGCCGCCTGCTGGCGGGCGTTGCTGGAGCAGTACGACCGGCCGACCGGCCTCGTCCTCACCCGGCAGAAGGTGCGCGGTGCTCTGTGCGACACCGCGCACTCCCTCACGGTCACCCTGCTCGCG
>NZ_JZWY01001089.1:0-7988 GCF_000966955.1 Streptomyces sp. NRRL S-495 | reverse complement strand
CCTCCCGTTCGCCATCGGCGCGCGCGGCTGGGCGGACCACCGGGTGATCCCCCCCCGGAGCCGCCTGAGCGGGCCCGGTTCCGGTTCGCTCACGGTCGAGACCGGCCATGCGGACCCGGCTCCGAGGGAGCCGACTCCTGCGGAGCCGCCGGACGACCCGGTCCCGACGTCGGGTCGTCGGGTCAGAGCAGCAGGACGCCCGTGACGGCCGCTGCCGCGACGAGGACCAGGAACACCACATTGATTGCGATGTCGGAGCGCACCGAACGCTGTTGGGCCGTGTGGTCGAGGACGAATCCGGCGGGGTCGTCGGCGGGGTAGTGGACCGTCAGGTGCCGCCCGTACGAGTCGGCCGGATCCGGCACCCCCGTGTCGCAGTGCGCGGTGACGGCCGCGCCCTCGCGGGTGGTGAACGCCACCACCGGTGTGACCGTGGTGGAGGTGCTGCCCTCGGCGTCGGTGGTGACGTCCCGGAGTACCGCGACGATCCGGCCTTCGACGGCGACCATCGAGGCCAGCCGCTCACGGCGGTGCCTGGTGTCGCGCACGTTCCCCGGCAGGTAGCAGACGCCGATGAGGGCCCACGGCCCGCAGACGCCGATCAGCGCCCACGGCCAGCCGCGGTCGACCGCGGCGGCGACCACCAGACCGGCGTACAGCAGGAACAGCGCCGTGTTCGGCCATCCCAGCCCGCGACCGCCCGCCTGCGGGTCCGCGGTGAACCGGTAGTCGTGCGGCCTGCCCCGCGGGTAGCGGACCCCGATCTCCCGGCCCGTCCACGCGGCGGTGATCGTCTCACCCTGCTCGCCGTGCTCCCCGTCGTTCGTCACCACGACCCGCGCGCCGCTGGACGGCTCGCGGTAGGACACCACCACCGGGATTCCGCCGCGCCGGGAGCCGCCGTGCCGGGGCGCCCGCACCTGTTCGATCCGTCCCGGGACCCGCACCGCCCGCTGCTCGCGTGTCATCCCGGCCAGCGACCTGCCGTACCCCACCAGCGCCACCGCGCCCAGCACCCCGCACCACAGCGCCAGGTACCCGTGCCACCCCATCGCCCGTCCCTCCTGCCGTTCCGACCCCGTTGCTCCACCGGCCTGTTGCTCCACCGGCCGGTGCCACCCCGGCCCGTTGCTCCACCGGCCCGCGCCACCGCGACCCACCGCTGCTGCGCGCCCTCAACGGGCCGGGCTGCGCCGCACCACCACGCCCCGCCCGTCCGCCTCCAGCGAGGCCGAGCCGCCGGCCCCGGTCACGCCGATCCTGATCGTGAGCGCACCGGCCAGGCGCTCCGCGGAGAGCTGCCAGGTGCCCGGCGCGTCGACACCGAGCGTGGTCCTGGCCTCCTCGACCAGCGCGGGCAACCGGTCGAAGGGCAGCGACCGCGGGTCGAACGCCGGGGCGCTCACACCGGCGGGGGCGAACACCACAGTCAGCAGCTGCTCCCGCGCCACGACGGTCAGCGCCCGCCTGCCGTCCCCGCCCCCGGTGAGCGACTCGACGGCCTCCCGCAGCACGCCCCGGTCCAGCACCGACCGTCCGGGGCCGAAGGCCACCGTGCCGGTGGTCGAGGAGGCGACCGTGGCCGTCACCGAGAACGTGTTCGTGCTCGTGCTCGTGCTCGACGAGGTGACGGGGACGGGCTGGGCAGCGGGCGCGTCGGTGTCCTTCCCGAACAGCTCGGCCCGCATGAACAGGACCACGGCGGCCGCGCCGAGCAGCACCCCGAGGAGGGTGGTCAGGCTCCAGGCGCAGCCGTCCTGGCGATCTGCCACCACGGCCGGCCCGGGTGCCGGCTCCAGGACGGCGCCGGCCGCCCGGTCCTCCCACTCCGGGGTCGGCCGCTTCACGATCCGCAGCAGCCACGGCCGGTCCGGAGGGTAGCGGACCACCAGGACCGTGCCCGGCCGGTAGTCGGTGAGTTCGGAGACGTGCACGTCCTGGGTGATCCGGATGCGGAATGCGGGCGCCAGGTCCGGGGCGACGGTCAGGTCGAAGCGCACCGGGACGTCCGTCTCCTTGACCGTGCGCATCTCCCGTCCGTCGATCAGCGCCAGTGCCGTGAGGGGAGCCAGGGCGCCCTCCCGGGCCCGGCGCGGCGCGCCGACGAGGCGGAACAGCAGTGCGTAGGCCGCGAGCAGGGCCGGTCCGGCGACGATCAGCGGGACCTTGCCGAGAGTGCAGCCGACGACGAAGGCGGCCAGCGACACCCCGATCACGCCGCCGGTCAGGAATCCCCTGGCGAGGTCTAGGGGAGCGGCACCGGTGGGCGGTGCGACCGTGGCGGTTGTCATACGGGTGATTCTGTCCGTCGAGGGCGACTGCGGACAGGGGGCGGTACGCGTTCGATCGATCATTTCCCCGGTCGACCGTCATGACGGTCCGTCGGCCGGTGGCGATGACGACCCGACAATGACGACCCGACAATGACGACCCGGCGATGACGGCCCCGCGACGACGCTACCGGCCGCGGACCCCCGGGGGGCTGGGTCCCCGAGGCCGTGGTCGAGTCCGTGGACGGCTGACCCCCGCGCTCGCGGGGAGGACGGAGACCAGCAGCGCGCCGCCCTGAAAGTCCTCGGCTGACCCCCGCGTGCGCGGGGAGAACGGAGTAGTACCGGCCCTCCCAGTCNTCCCAGTCCGGGCTCAAGATCGCATCGAGCCTCGCCAGTGAGCGGCACAGGTTCCGCAGGTCAGCCATGGAAGGGAGCCGGCGAGCTACGTCATAGACAAGTCACGTGCTCATCCAACCGGATGCCCCTGACACCCAGAATCTCCCCCCAGGGCTGTCACGTTCAGTAGCAATACCGGAACGAGGTGGGTCAACTCGCGATGGTTGAATACGCGAGCCCACCAGTATCGACCCCCTGTCTCAGCCGCTCCTGGAAGCTCGCCTCCACGACTGCGGTGAAGGCGGCGGCCGTCAGCGCCGCCAGCCCGGCCGTCCTGAGCGAGCTCGCCATCGCCGAGGAACTCGCCTCCCGCTGGCTGGTCGCGGTCCCGGTGGCGGGCGTCCTGCTCCGCCGGGACCTGCGAGCGGTATGGCCCACGGGGCCACCGCTCCTGTCCTCGACCCGGGTGCGCCCGGCGGGCTGACGCGGGGCGCCGGCGCCGGGTAACGAGCGGTGTCCCGGCCGTGGTCACAGGGGTTCGTCCATGCGGAGGTTCTCGGAGATGTAGCGGAAGTAGGGATCCTGTTCGGATTTCCTTGGTCGTGTGAAGCCCGGGGCAAACTGGGACGACCTGTCCGTCGTCCCCGCCCACCATTCGTCGACAATGGACGCCTGCTCCTCCAGCCCGTAGTGCCGCCACGGCTCTCCGGCGGGCCCGTAGTAGTAGGCGGTGTGGAGGTTGCCGCCGCCGACGGCACTCGTGAAGCCGCTGAACAGATCCACCGCGCCCTTCCAGAAGTACTCGAGCTTGAAGGACTTGTGTGCGATCTGCCAGGCATGCGTGAGTTCGTGGATGAACACCTGTCCGGGCTTCGTGGTGAAGGGCACCGCCCCCGGCGGAGGGGACCAGTTCAGCGGGCTGTCGAACCCGTCGCCCAGGTTGACGAGGATGGTGTCGCCGTAGGAGGGCAGCGTCACCGGACTTCCTCCGGGCCCCGACAGATCGGTGAGCCGGATGCGGTCCCACGGCAAGGTGTCCCCGAAGACCTGCTCGGCTTCCGCCCTCTCCGGCGCTTCGAGTCCGCGGTCTCCCACGAGACCATCTCCGATGAGCGCTCCTCCGACGAAGGCCGGGATGATCAGGGTGGGACTGACGAGGAAGGCGACGCCACCGGCCACCAGGACACCGACCAGACCTCCCGGTCCGATGATCGAGGTGTCGGCGATGTCGCCGATCTCGCTGCCGACGAAGACCAGGCCGGCCAGGCACTGGCCAGCCGGCCCGAAGGGGAGGAGCAGCGCGGACCCGAGCGCGAATTCCAGTACATCGCCGATCAGCTCCGCGCCGCCGCCGATCGGACCGATCATGTCCGAGCTGCGGCTCACCGCGATCGAACCCGCCCGGAAGTCGGGCCACAGGTCGGCGATGACCTGAGCGCTCGCGTCATCGTCCCAGTCGAACTGACGCGGGCCGGGTGTGTCGGTCCCGTACACCCGCTCCGACTTCTGGTGGATGAGCACCACGGTGCGGCTGCGCGACTGCAGGACGGCTCGGACGGTGAACTTGTACGAGAAGAGTCCTGTGGCCCGCATGAATCCTTTGAACCGTGCCGATCCGTCACTGTTGATCACGAATTCGGCGCGCCCGGCCAGCGGGACACCCGCCGGGGTGACGATCGGTTGCGAGAACGTCCTCGACTCGGACTGCTGGAGGACGGTCAGCCGGAACACCGCGGTCCCGCTCTGGCCGTGGCTGGCTTTCCAGCGGATCGCCACGGGCTGCCTCGACACGAGACTGGCGTTGTCCGGATCGACGTCGATCCGGAGTACACGCTGCACCTCGGTGTCGGTGGGGCCCAGAGACAGTGTCGCCGATTCCACTCGCACGCCCGGCGGCAGCGGACCTGGGGTCAGCTCGACCTCCTTGGAGCCTCCGCCGGAGAGCACGGCGACCGTCAGCAGGCCGGATGATCCTGTGGGCACGCCGATGGCGGTCGGGCTCACCCGCACTTCTGTCGCGCTCGGGACGACCGTGACGTGGAAGTCCAAGGTGGTCGTGAAGGCGTCCTCCGCGCCTCCGGCGCTGAACAGCGCCACCAGCCGGAGGTCGGCCGGGCCCAGGGACGCGGTGGGAGAGACGGACATCGGGATCCACGTGCGGACCTTCGCCTGGGGCCCGTAGACCAGAGGCGCCGGCGGCGGCAGGCTCACGACGTCGTCGCCTCCCCAGAGCTCGAACATCACGTATCCCGCGGTGCCGAGCCCCGAGGACACGGTGACGTCGAGCCCCGCACGCGCGGCCCGGGCGAGGGTGAACCTGTCCTTGTCCAGGGAGACCGACACACTCTGGACCACCGCGGTGACGGGGACGGTGACGGGTTTCCACTGCGGGGAGACCAGCGCCACGTGTGCCCGCTCGACGCCGCCGCCGTGCTCCGGGGCCCGGCACGCGACGTTCACCCTGACCTGGTTCCCAGACGACACCCGAACCGGGTTCGAGCCCGCGGCGTGCGCGATCTGCACCATGCGGCTGAGGCCGTTCTCCCGCACCACGTCCAGCTCGTCCTCGGTCATGCCGTCGAGCAGCCCGAGTTGCAGGGCCTGTTCATAGGTGAGCTGTTGCTCCTTCTCGACAAGGATCTCCGAGGAGCGGATGGTCCGCTCACCGCCGATGAGACAGGCGCGTACGTCGGCGCCGGACGGAGCGCTGTCGATCGAGAAGGAGAGGTTTCTCTCCTGGCCCGGGTCGAGCCAGACACTCAGCTGCTCCTCCGAGACGTGCGGTTCCACGCCGTCGCCGCCGACCGCGAAGTACAGCGGCAGCTCACTGGTCGCAGGGCCGGGCAAGTGGGCGACGAGGCGTCCCACATACCACTTCTCGGCTCCGTCGCCGGACGTGTGCTCACACAGGAGTTCGATGTCGACGTCCTGATCGGGCTCCACGGGCACGGACTGCGTACCATGGCCTCTGACGACGACCCGGGTGTCCTGGACGAGGTGCTGGGCCGGGTCGTCCCGCTGGTCCTCGGGCAGTTCGTGGATCTCGTCGGCCGTCAGGTGCCGCCAATAGGTCTCGGAGACGACTATCTCCCCTACCGAGACGAGTGGATTGACGCCTTGGACGTCGAGAGACATGTTTCCGGAGGGAGGATCGGTCAGCCGGACCCATCGGGTGGTGGATGAGTGAGGCATCATCCGTGTGCAGATCAGATTGGGATCGAACGCAGACATCGCCGCTCCTCGGTCGATCGCCTACCTACCACTCCAGTCTGCTCTCCGCGTGGCGCCCTGTCCTCCGCGGGTGTTCATAGCTCCGTGCCGCGGTACGTGACGCGGCCGTCCACCGTCGTCAGGCCGAGGGCGGGCATCATCCGGTGCATGCGTCCAGAGTCAGGCCGCGAGCTCGGGCTTCCCTATTCGCACGGACCTCTACCAGGGGCTTGTTGGAGGTCAGTGGGTCAGCTCCGCCACGGCGCGTCTGGCGGACCATTCCAGGAGGTCCGGTTCCTCAACGAACATGATCGAGCGGGGCTCGCGGTCTCCGAGTTCTTCTTGTTCGGTGGCAGCCCAGAGCACCACGAGGTCGGGTGAAAAGTTGCTGCTCATCCCCTCGACGAACGCATTGAGGACGCGGGTGACGATGATTCCCGGCTGCGCGGCAGGTCTGTTGTCGGAGAATTGCCATAGGGGCAGGAAGGTCTCGTGGTGGCCGATGAGCCCGGCCGGCCGGCCTTGCTCTACGGCCTGGTTCACCTCGTCGACGGTCATCTCGGCCCATTTGGCCATTCCGGGGCTGTGTTGCGGGGGCCGAGGGCCAGGTCCCAGGAGAGGCTGCTTGGTGCGAGGGTGACCGCGTCCTATGCGATCACTTGGAGGGCGTCGTAGTCGGTGCCGCCCCATGCGCGCAGCTGCAGGTGTTTCAGGTCTTTCCAACGCGCCTGGAGTGGGCGCGGCGGCGCTTGTGCGAGCTGCCTCACAGCAGCTGCCCGCCCCCGTCGTCGCGGACGCCCTCGGCTACCACGACAAGACCACCAGCCGCCTCCTCAGGGAGACCGGCGGAACGTGGAGCCGATACGCTACTGTCGATCACACAAGGTCACCCGTCGGCTGGACTCCTCGGAGAACTTGCGACAGCCGAGTACGAGAGCCCTCGTGAGCTGCAGGAACTACCGGTAGTCGTCCACGTCCAGCGCAACAACCTGGGCCTCCTCGACAGCGTCAGCTTCCGCAGCATCCAGGTCGACACGGGTCAGCGGCTCGTCGCGGTTTTGCCGGACGTCGCTGTACTCGGGTGCCTCCTCAGAGAGCTCCGCCGTGTCGTCGTCTTATTCCTGAAAGGTTTCCGGGTCGCTCGGGTCAACAGGCACGGTGATCTCCTCATTGCTCTCAGCGTTGATACGTGACGACCGTATCGGCGTCGCCCGCCTTGGGGTGACATCGGCACGCAGGTCCCGATCGACGCACAGTTACCCCAGAGCTGACCCACGCTGGGAACTGGCGGCAGTTGAATACGCGAGCTCACCAGTATCGACCCCCTGGTCGTGGACATCGTCCGGTTCCTCGACAGCTGCGAGGACGACGAGGTGGACCCCGATGCCGCGGTGAGGGTGATTGAGAGTGTGAGCTGGGTGCTGACACGGCTGCCGCACGGCCAGCGCGACCGGTTCCTCACCATGCTCGCGGACCTGGCTGCGGTCGAGACGGACCCGGGTCGGAGGGAGTTCCTGGAGGCCTTCCCGTTCGCCTGCGGTCTCCTCGACGAACAACCCGCAACCACCAGCAACTGACCCCTGCCCGCGCGGGGAGGACGGTGGCGGCTACAGCCGCCTCGAAGAGCGCGGCGGCCGACCCCCGGCTGCACGGGGAGGACCCTTCGCGACCTGCACTGTTCTGACGGCTTTGCCATTTCTTGACTGGCTTGTCGAGCGTTGCGATTCGGCCTGGTCTGTGGAGGTGTCAAGGAGTGGCTTCGATCACGGCGGACGGTGACGGCACCGTGGTGCGACTCCATCCTCGAGAGCCTCGCCGGCAGGGCGCTTCGAATGAGGCATCCCGTGTTGTCCGCGGACAACACAGCCAGCGGCTGACCACGAGGCGCGGGGCGAGCAGAGTTGTCTTGGCCGTCGGGCCCGGCCGAGATCACCCCTGCCTGCGCGAGGAGGACTCCTTGCCCCGGGGCGATCAGGTCGGCAGGAAGTGGCTGACCTGCGGGCGCGGGAGAACTCCGAGGTAGCAGCGAGGCTGACGAAAATCATCTGGAGATCTTCGGGGCTCCTGGCAGGCTGGCGGTATGGCATTCCTCGACGATCAAGAGCTGAGCACGGCGATTCGGAATGCCGACTCGCCGGCATGGTCCGTCCGCGCCGCAGCCGGGCGGCA
>NZ_JZWY01001088.1:0-2533 GCF_000966955.1 Streptomyces sp. NRRL S-495 | reverse complement strand
CGGCAGCTTGCGATGTCGGACAGGATCGACGAGGCGACGGACCTCATCCACCGCCTCCTCCTGGACGTCCAGGACACCGCTGTCACTCAGGAGACGGCAGAGGCCCTGCTCGAACGCGAAGACACCCTCGGACTCCGCTGCGTGCTGCTGGCCAGAAGCCACGCGTCGGAAACCTGGACCGCGGCCGAGATCCAAGCCGCTCTGGACTGCGACCCCGACTGGACGACGACCCAGGGCGCGGACCGGCTGATCGAGCAGTACCGCGAGCTGGCAACAGACCAGGACGAGGGCGTCCGCGACGAAGCCCAACGGCTACTGGCGCGGCTGCGGCCGCGCGAGGAACGGGCACGGGGCTCAGAGGCAGCATGTCGTCGGTGATGACCGGGGGCCGGCCGCCGTACGTGCCCTTGCGAAAGGCGGTGCCGAGCCCTTCCAGCGTGGACTCGCGGATGTTCTCCCGCTCGGCACCGTGCGGGAAACGGCAGCTCAGCCAGCGCGCGCAGTCCACTTCGGCGGCGTCCACAACCGGGCATCGGCGCTGCCGACCTGGATCAGCGTTCCGGTATGCCGGTCCTGACGCGCCGGGCGGAACCCGTCGATCGCGAACACCTGCTGTCCGCTGGTGACGTCGACGCCCTGCAGACTGGCCTCGTCGGCGATCAGCAGATGCTCTCCGTCGGTGAAAAAGCCGAAATCGCCGACCGGCCAGCGGAACGTCGCGACCGCCCTGATCCATCGGACACCCGACGAGCGCAGTTCGATCGAGGTGGGGTCGAGGACGTGGACGGTACCGCTGCCGGCATCGTCCCGGTCATACACCGCGATCCGCCCGTCGTCGATCCACACCACCGGCCAGTTCCACCCCGAGACCTCGGGATACACCGCATAGCTGGGCCCGCCCTCGGACTCGTACGGGTTGTCGTGCAGCCACGCGGTCAGGCTCCACACCGCCGGCATCCCCCACGGCTGCCACACCCAACCGCCGTCGTAGACACGAGTCCCGTCAGGACTCAGCGACAGCGCGCCGTGGAAGTAATCGAGGTCGTACTCCGCGTCCTCCTCATCCCTGTCCGGGCTGTCCCGCGCCGTAAGCACCTCTCCGGACGCGAGATCGGTGACATCCAACCGGTTCCAGTCAGTGCGATGGACGACAACCGGCCGGCCACCGTGCTCGGCAAACGCCAACGCGAACGGGACGGTTTCACAGCAGTAGTCCCCGCCGTCCAACTTCAACGCCGGCGAACCGGTGGCGAGATCGACGACGGTGCCGTACCTACCGCGGTCTTGAACCACCGCCGCCCAACGGCCACATCGAGACACATGAAGCCGCAATCGAACACCGTCACCGTATTCGGACCCCAGCCTCTCCTCCCGATACCGGGCCACGTCCTGCACCTCGCCGGTCGTCGGCGTCCACCGCGCCAACCGTCCGTCCTCGGACAGCACCAGCCACGCTGGCCCCGCGTCACCGAGGGCCCCCGGCAACGCCGCCACATCCACGACCGGCCGCAGCACGTCGGGAACCGCCACGTCCACCGTGATCGTCGCCATATCCATCCCCTCGGTGCTCCCGTGTGACCCCCGCGCGGCATCATGAAAAGCAGGTGATACGACACCGTATCGGCAATGTCGGTGAGCGCCGCGATGCCGGTCACGGTGGTGAGGTGAGCACGGATCCGGACTGTGCCGGGCTCCTTCTCGCGCAGGTCCGCCTCGGTGTCGTCCAGGGAGAAGAACGACGCTCAGGATCTCGTCGGAGCGGACTGCCGCGACCACCTCGCCGGCGGTCGCGTCCGCCCAGGCGGGGTCGTCGACGAAGTGGACATGCGACAGCCACGGTTCGCTGCGGGTGTTGCCCCGGTTCAGCGCCGACGTGTCGCCGGGGGGACGGTGGCGTGAGGTGCGGCCCACAGAGGGATCACCTCGAGGGCGGCAACGGAGCTGCGGGAAGCGTTCCCGGAGATGGGCCCAGGGACGCCGGTGGCACACCGGCTGGTCCGAGCACGGGGGTTCACGGCGTTCACGGAGGTCATGGTCAGCAACATACTGGCCGGGTCCGACAGGTCATTCCATTGCGCTGAGGCCCCAGCCGAGCAGCGCACGGCAGTACCGGAGCGTGCCGGCGGCTCTCAGCCTGAGTGCCCGCGTGGCTGCCCCCCGCCCCTGCGGGGATGACTGTTCCTCCGACATCTGGAACTTCGAGCGGAGCGGCTGACCCCCGCGGGCGCGGGGAGAACTGGTCCCAGGCGAAGCGGGCCGGCGAGCAGCGAGAACTGGACCGTCAACGGCGGCGTCGGCCGCTTCACCGTCACGCCCTGCCGCAAGAAGTGCCGTTGCCCGCACGGCCACGGCCGCTGGGAGAGCGTCAGCGCGCCCCTGGACGATGTCGTCGCCCGGATACTCGGCGACCGGGTCGTTCTCCACCGACTGCCCGCCGGGGACGACCACCAGGTGCTGTGGACCGTGTCCCGCTACGTCGAGCGGGCGCAGACCCACGCCGCGGCCGAGCGCGAGCACCAGGCCAAGCAGGCGG
>NZ_JZWY01001087.1:0-1656 GCF_000966955.1 Streptomyces sp. NRRL S-495 | reverse complement strand
GCCGACGCGGAGGCGGCGGGCCGGACCGGCGCGGCCGAGGAGCCCGGCGACGGGGCGGAGGCGGCCGGGCGCGGTGCCCGTCCGGCGGGCGCCCCGCCGCGGCCGCCCAGCTGCCGCCGGACGCCGCCGACTTCACCGGGCGGACGGCGCCGGTCCGGGTGCTGCACTCGGCCCTGGCCGCCGCCGCGCCGGACCCGGAGGGCGGGGCCCCCGGGCAGCCGCAGGCGCTGGTGGTCGCGACCGTGGTCGGCATGGGCGGGGTCGGCAAGACCGCGCTGGCGCTGCACGTGGCGCACCGGGTCAGGGACGGCTACCCGGACGGCCAGCTGTACGTGGACCTGCGCGGCTCCGACCCCGTCCCGGCCGATCCGGAGGCGGTGCTGAGCGGCTTCCTGGTGGCGCTCGGGGTCCCGGCGGACGCGGTGCCGGACGGGCTGGACGCCCGCTCGGCGCTGTTCCGCTCGGTGGTGGACGGCCGGCGGCTGCTGCTCCTCCTGGACAACGCCAAGGACGCGGCGCAGATCCGGCCGCTGCTGCCCGGGGCGGAAGGCTGCGCGGTGCTGACCACCGGCCGCACCCGCCCGGCCGGGCTGCCGGCGACGGTCCAGGTCGATCTGGACGTGTTCCAGCCGGAGGAGGCGCTCGACCTGCTCGGGCGCACCATCGGCGCGGAGCGGCTGGCGGCCGAACCGGCGGCCGCCCGCGAACTGGTGGTGGCCTGCGGGCACCTGCCGCTGGCGGTGCGGATCGTGGCCGCCCGGCTGGCCGCCCGGCCGGGCTGGACGGTGGAGACGCTCAGCCGCCGCCTCCAGGTGGAGCGGCGGCGGATCGACGAGCTGCGGATCGGGGACCTCGCGGTGGCGGCGGCCTTCGAACTGAGCTACCGCCAGCTGACCGCCGACCAGGCCCGGGCGTTCCGGCTGGTCGCCTCGGTGGACGGCCCCGACATCGGCCTGTCGGCCGCCGCCGCGCTGCTGGACCTCGACGAGTACGACGCCGAGGACCTGCTGGAGGCGCTGGTGGACGTGGCGATGGTGGAATCGCCGTTCCCCGGCCGGTACCGGTACCACGACCTGCTCCGCGCATTCGCCCGGCGACGACCGGGTGGCGAGAGCGGCGTCAGCGGCGTCAGCGGTGTCAGCGGCGGGGACAACGGGGCCGAGCAGGACGGCGGGGAGGCCGTCGCCGCCCGGGACCGGCTGCTGGACCACCTGCTGGCCACCGCGTGCAGCGCGTTCCAGCACGCCGTGCCGGGCGATCCGGCCGCGGGCGCGCTCGGCCCGGCCCACTCCCCCGGCGTCCCGCTGTCCGGCCGGGACGCGGCCCGCGAGTGGGCGACGGCCGAGCGGGCGGGCGCGGTCGCGCTGGCGGCCCAGGTCGCCGCCGACCCGGCGGCCGGGCTCGGCGCGGCACTGCGCGCGGCGACCGATCTGCTGATCGCGCTCACCCCGTTCGTGCTCACCCCGCCGAGCCGTCAGCTCGCGTCGACCGCCGACGCACTGGCCGAGGCGGCCGCCCGGCACGGCGACGTCCGGGCGGAGGGGCGGGCGCACTTCCTGCGCGGCAACGTCGCGCTGGCCGCCACCCGGCTGGACGCGGCCGAGGCGGCGTCGCGGCGGGCGGTGGAGGCCGCGCGGGCGGCCGGGGACACGGTGA
>NZ_JZWY01001086.1:0-5362 GCF_000966955.1 Streptomyces sp. NRRL S-495 | reverse complement strand
GGGCGGCCGGGGACACGGTGATCCTGCGGCAGGCGCTGAACGACCTCGGGCTGATCTGCCAGTTCCTGAGCCGCTACGACGAGGCGGTGGACCACTACGACGAGGCGCTGCTGCTGGCCAACCGGCTCGGACACCGCTCCGGCGCGCTGGTGACGACGGTGAACGCGGCGCTGGCGCGGGTGCGCAGCGGCCGGGCCGACGAGGCGGTGACGATCTGCCACGAGGCGCTGGCCGAGTTGCGGACCCGGCAGGACGACCCGGGCCGGGCGTACACGCTGTACGTGCTGGGGCTGGCGCACCACGCGCTGGGGCGGCACGAGGAGGCGGTGACCTGGTTCGGCGAGTGCCTGGCGGTCTCGGTGGCCGCCGGTCTGCGGGACCGCGCCGCGCACGCGCGCTACCGGCTGGCGGACAGTCTGCGCGAGCTGGGCCGGGCGGACGAGGCGCTCGACCACGCGGAGCAGGCGCTGCGGCTCTGCGAGGAGCTGGGGGCGGAGCGGGACCAGGCGCAGGCGCTGGTGGTGCTCGGCTGTGCGCTGGCGGACCTCGGGCGGGGGGCCGAGGCGGGGACGCGGCTGCGGGAGGCCCATGCGATCTTCCGTCGGCTGGGGCTGCCGGAGGCCGCCGAGGTGGCGGGGCTGCTCGCGGAGCCGGCGTTCGCGCTGGTGGATCCCTGATCGGGACGGCATGACGAGGCGGCAGAAACGGTTCTGCGCGGGGTTCTTCAGCGGATCTTTGTGGTTCAGCGGATCCTTGTGCTTCGACGGATCCTGACGGGGTCCGGCCGGACTCAGGAGCCGGTGCTGTTCCAGTCCCCGTGGCCGTTGCCGTTGGTCGGCGTGGCGGTCGGGGTCGGGGTGGCGGTCGGCGCGGTGGTCCCGCCCTGGGCGGGGCCGGTCGCGCCGTCCGCCATCGCGGTGCCGGCCACGCCGAGGGCGAGCAGGGTGCCGAGGCCGAGGCCCGCGACGGCCAGACGGATCCGGGCGGTACCGTTCGTCGAGTTCTTCGCCATGACTGCTCCCTGGGTCGTCTTCCCTGCTGGGAAGGGGTGTTCCGGGCTCTCCCGGGGGGGCTCCCCGGGCTGACGTGATCAGCATGGCAAGGGGCGTTCAACGGCAGATCGACGCACGAGCACCGTGCGTCGATCACCGTCGTTGATCGGGGTGTTGATCGAGGCCTTGAACCACACGCGACCTGCGAGTTCCCCGCCGCCGTCAGGCCGCCTCGCGGATCTCCAGGGTGCAGCACTTCACGCTGCCGCCGCCCTTGAGCAGCTCGGAGAGGTCCACCCCGATCGGCCGGTAGCCGTGCTCGCGCAGCCGGGCCGCGACCCCGGTGGCCGGCTCCGGCAGCACCACGTTCAGCCCGTCGCTGGCGACATTGAGGCCGAACGCCGCCGCGTCCTCCTCCGCCACCAGCACCGCGTCCGGGAACAGCCGGGCCAGCACCGCCCGGCTGCCGGCCGAGAACGCCCCCGGGTAGTACATGATCCGGTCGCCGTCGAGCACGCTGAGCGCGGTGTCCAGGTGGTAGAAGCGCGGGTCGACGAGGTCCAGGCCGACCACCGGGCGGCCGAGGAACTCCTGCGCCTCGGCGTGCCCGGCGGAGACGCTGCGGAAGCCCCGGCCGGCCAGCAGGTAACGGTCCGTCAGCAGCAGATCGCCCTCGCCCTCGTTGACGTGCGCCGGGTCGTGGGTGGCGAACCCGTGGTCCCGGAACCAGTCCAGGTACGCCGGGCCCTCGGCGGCGCGCTCGGTGTTGCGGAACCGGGCACCCAGTACCCGCCCGTCCACCACGGTGGCGCCGTTCGCCGCGTACACCATGTCCGGCAGGCCCGGGATCGGGTCGATCAGGTCGACCCGGTGGCCGAGTTCGAGGTAGAGCTCGTACAGCCGCTCCCACTGGGCGACGGCGAGGGCGGTGTCGACCGGCTTGGCCGGGTCCATCCAGGGGTTGATGGTGTAGCTGACGTCGAAGTGGGTCGGACGGCACATCAGGTAGCGGCGCGGGCGGGCGGTGCGGGTCATGGCGGGCTCCGGGGGTGAGGGCGGGCGAGGAAGAACGAACAGGGTGCCGGGCGGGGCGGAGAATCAGGCGGCGCGGCGCGGGATCAGGCGGCGGCCGGGCGCTCGGGGAAGTCCCGGCGGGCCCGCAGCGGGCCGGCCAGCAGCACGGCGCCGGCCGAGAGCAGCACCCCCGCCATGATCCAGATGGTGGTGCGGGCGCCGAGCACCTCGCCCAGCCAGCCGCCGAGCAGGGCGCCGACCGGGATGGCGCTGAAGTTGACCGTCGAGGCGCTGGCCCGGATCCGGCCGATCATGGCCGGCGGGCAGTAGGACTGGTAGAAGCTGCCGGCCAGGACGTTCCCGGCGATCACCCCGCAGACCGCGACCGACCAGGCGACCGCGCTCACCGCGAGCGGCAGCCGGGAGCCGGCCAGCGGCAGCAGCAGGATGAACGGCGCGGCGACCAGCTCGCAGAGCAGCAGCCCGCGGGCGGTGCCGAAGCGGCGGGCGATCCGCCCGGCCAGGGCGGCCCCGGCCAGGCCGCCGACCGACACCACCGCGAAGACCGCGCCGATGCCGCCGGGCGAGACGCCGACGCTGCGGACCAGGAAGATCGTCTGCACGGCCTGGATGCCGTTGAGGCCGAGGTTGCCGACCGCGCCGAACAGGGCGAGGTTGCGCAGGAACGGGTCCCCGGCCAGGAAGCGCACGCCCTCGCCGATCTCGCGCAGGATGCCGCGCCGCTCGGCCACCGGCGGCGGCGTCTCCTGCACCTTGATGCCGCCCAGGCAGACCGCCGAGACCAGGTAGGTGACCGCGTCGGCCAGCAGTCCGCTGGCAGCGCCGAAGACCTGGGAGAGCAGGCCGGCCAGGCCGGGGCCGGCGATCTCCGCCGCCGAGTCCCCGGAGCGCAGCTTGACGTTGGCCTCCAGCAGGTCGTCCTTGGCGACCAGGGCCGGCAGCACGGCGCCGTACGCGGTGGAGAAGAACACCTTCACCGCGCCGGCCAGCAGGGCCACCAGGATCAGCTGGGCCATCGTCAGCGCGTCGAACCAGCCGGCCACCGGCACGCTGCCGAACAGCACCAGCAGCAGCAGGTCGCAGACCAGCATCACCTTCAGCCGGGGCCAGCGGTCCACCCAGGCGCCGGCCAGCAGGCCGAGGAACAGCCACGGGACCCACGCGGAGGCGGTCAGCACGCCGACCATGAACGGCGAGGCGTCCAAGGTCACCACCGCCACCAGGGCGAGGGCGACATTGCCGACGGCGGTGCCGAGACCGCTGGTCGTCTCACCGATCCAGAGCTTGCGGAAGTTTCCCTGGGCCCAGAGGCCCCAGCGGCTGCGGCGGGGCCCGTCGTCCACTGCGGGCGGTTCGACCGGGACGGTACTCGTGGTCATCGCGGGTCACTCTCCAGCGTCTCGGCCAGCACGGCGGCGATCCGTGCGAGGGGCTCGGGTTGGGTCAGGGCGCCGTGCGCGCAGTCGATCCGGTGGGCGGCGACCCCGCCGGTGAGGTACGGGGCCCAGGCGGCCTCGTAGGGCCAGTCGGCGGGCTTGTCGGCGGTGGCGCCGACGAAGACGGCCTCGCCCCGGTAGCGGCCGGGCACGTGCTCGGCCATCAGCTTGCGGTGGTGCTCGAAGACGTCCGGCAGCAGCGCCGCCGCCTCGCCCAGCAGGGCGGTCAGTTCGGCCTGCCCGCGCCCGTCGGCCGGGTCGTAGCCGAGCGAGGCGAGCAGCTCGGCGAGGGTCTCCACCGGGTCGTCGGAGGCCGGCGGCTCCTCGGTGGCCGGGCCGGCCGGGAGGCCGTCGAGGAGGGCGAGCAGGCCCACCTCCTGGCCCGCCGCCCGGAGCTGGACGGCCATCTCCTGGGCGACCACCGCGCCGAAGGACCAGCCGAGCAGGTGGTAGGGGCCCTGCGGGCGGACGGCGCGGATCTCCCGCACGTAGTCCGCGGCGATCCCGGTCACGGAGTCCGGGGAGCCGCCACGCAGGCCACGGGCCTGGAGGCCGAGCACCGGCCGGTCCGGGTCAAGGTGGCGCAGCAGGCCGGAGTAGACCCAGCTGATGCCGGCGGCGGGGTGGACGCAGAACAGCGGGGCCTTGCCGCCGCCGGACCGCAGCGGGAGCAGGACGTCCAGGGCGTCGGACCCGTCCGGGGCGTCGGCCCCTCGGTCGTCCGCGGCCTCCAGCCGGCGGGCCAGGCCGGCCGGCGTCGGGGCCTCGAACAGGGCCCGCATCCCGAGGTCGGCGCGCTCGCCGAGTTCGTCCGCGAGGGCGGCGCGGATCCGGCCGAGCAGCTTCATCGCCAGCAGCGAGTGGCCGCCGAGGTCGAAGAAGCCGTCGTCGATCGAGACCCGCTCCACCCCGAGCACCTCGGCGAAGAGGCCGCAGAGCAGTTCCTCGCGCGGGGTGCGCGGTGCGCGGCCGCCCGCGAACAGGGCGAAGTCGGGGGCGGGCAGGGCCCGCCGGTCGACCTTGCCGCTGGCGGTCAGCGGGAGGGCGCCCAGCAGGACGACCGCCGCCGGGACCATGTAGCCGGGCAGCGACTCGGCCGCGAAGGCCCGCAGTTCGGCCGGGTCCAGCGGTCCGGCGTCCAGCTGCCCGGAGCCGCGGTCCGTCCCGTTGTCGGGGACGACGTGGGCGACCAGGCGGGGGCCGGTGGCGTCGTCCTCGTGGGCGCTCACGGTGGCGGCCAGCACCCGGGGGTGGCGGGTCAGCACGTGCTCGATCTCGCCGAGTTCGATCCGGAAGCCGCGGATCTTGACCTGGTCGTCGGTGCGGCCGAGGTAGTCGATCCCGCCGTCCCTGGTGCGCCGCACCAGGTCGCCGGTGCGGTACATCCGGGTGCCGGGGGTGAACGGGTCGGCGACGAAGCGTTCGGCGGTCAGTGCCGGGCGGCCCAGGTAGCCCCGGGCGAGGCCGGCCCCGGCGAGGTACAGCTCGCCGGGCACGCCCGCCGGGACCGGCGCCAGCCGCTCGTCCAGGACCAGGGCCCGGGTGCCGAGCACCGGGTGGCCGAGCGAGGGGCGCCCGGCGCCTTCGAAGGACTGGACCAGGGCGTCGACGGTGGACTCGGTCGGGCCGTAGAGGTTGTGGGCGGTGGTGTGCGGGGCCTCGCGCAGCCTGGTCCAGAGGGACTGGCCGACGGCCTCGCCGCCGAGCAGCACCATGGTCGGGGCCGGGCCCTGCGGCGCGGCGGTGTCGAGCAGGCCCTCGTCGAGGAGTTGTTCGGCGTAGGAGGGGGTGACCTCCAGGACGTCGATCCGCTCGGTCCGCAGGTGCCGGACGAGCGCGGCGGCGTCGCGCCGGACCTCGTCGCCGACCAGGTGCAGTTCGTGGCCGGCGACCAGCCAG
>NZ_JZWY01001085.1:0-366 GCF_000966955.1 Streptomyces sp. NRRL S-495 | reverse complement strand
GAGCCGGAGGTGTAGATGACGTAGGCGGCGTCCGCCAGGTCCGGGGCGGCGGCCGGGGACGGGGCGGCCTCCGGGCGGGGTCCGCGCACCGGCAGGACGGGCAGGCCCGCGAGGAGTCCCGGCAGCGGCCAGCCCTCGTCGGTGAGGACGAGCCCGGGCGCGGCGTCGGCGAGCATCGCCGCCGTCCGGTCGGCCGGGTACTCGGCGTCCAGCGGGAGCGAGGCGGCGCCCGAGCGCAGGACGGCCAGCAGGGCGACCACGGTCTCCGCCGAGCGCGGCAGGGCCAGGGCGACCACGGTGCCGGGACCGGCCCCGGCCGCCCGCAGCCGCTCGCCCAGCAGCTCGGCGCGGGCGTCCAGTTCGGCG
>NZ_JZWY01000144.1:0-38947 GCF_000966955.1 Streptomyces sp. NRRL S-495 | reverse complement strand
CCGGGGACGGGGACGAGCGGGCGGGGCGCGGTCGGCGAGGGGGAGGGCGCGGGGGTGGCCGGGGCCGTCGCGGTGGGCGTCGGCTCCTCGGCGGGCCGGTCGGCGGTCGGCCGGTCGGCGTTGCGGGAGGCGGGCTGCTCCTCGGCGGGCTGCCCGGCGGCGAGGGTGTCCCGGCCGTCGCCGGCGGTGCCCGTACCGGTGCTCGTACCGGTGCCGGTGCCGTCGCCGTGTCCTCCGGCGGGCTCGCCGGTCACGCCGTGCCGGGGCGGCGGGCCCTCGGCGAGCGGTACGCCGGTGGGGGAGTCGCCGCGGGGCGCGGCCGGGGTGGCGGGACGCGGACCGGCTGTCGGGCCGTTCGGGTCGTTCGGCTCGTTGGGGCCGGTCGGGCCGGGCACGGGGACGGCCGGGGTGGCCGGGGGACGGCCCGCGGTGGCGGTCGAGGTGCTGGTCTCCCGGTCGGCCGTGGTGCCGGAGGCAGGACCGGCCGTGGCGCCGGAGGCGGTACCCGGGCTGCTGTCGGGGTCGACGGCCGGGCTGGGCGGCGGGGCGCTGGAGCCGACCCGGGCGACCCCGGCCCGGCGGCCCACGCCCTGCTGCTCGTTGAGCAGCAGGGTGGTGGCGATGCTGATGCCCACGACGGTGGACATCGCCATCGCGGCGCCGGAGAACCGCAGGGTGGGCAGTCGCAGGCGGCCGCCGAACGGGCCGGGCCGTCCGTGCCGGCCGTGCCTGGTGCGGTAACGGTCGTGCGGGTACGCCGTGTCCTGCCCGGTGTCCTCGGACGGACCCACCGGACCCCTCCCTCCCCTGAAGTCACCGTTGCGGTCGCCGCATTCTCCCACGTACCGACGGCGGCACCGGTGTTGCCGACCGGGCGGCCGGCCGCCCGGTACGGCCGGTCCGACCGGGAACCGATCGGGGAGCGTCGTCCGGGATGCGTCCGGGCCCGGCCCGAGCTTGTCCCCCCGGGGCCGCGCGTGCGGAGTCCACCGGGTGCGCGCGCGGGCGTGCGCCGGCAGGGGGACGAGCGTAGCAGCGGGCACCCGGGCGGTGGCCAGAGCCCGGAGCGAATGGATCAAATCCGTGGACAACCCGTTGACCAGCGGAAGTTGACGGTCCGTCTGACAAGGGCGGTAAGGGATCCCGGGAGCGTTCGGGGATTATTGCAACCCCCTTGCAACCCTTGCCGGTCCGTCGCGCGGTGGCGCAGTCTGGGGGGCATTCCACGCCGTCCCGGAGAGACCGTCATGCCGCCCGACCCGCTGCCAGCACCCTCCAGTGCCCCTCTCGCCGCTACCCCCACGGGCGGCGAAGAGGCAGGCTCCACCGCCGCTCCGGCGGCGGTGGAGGAGGTGCTGTCCCTGCGGATCTCGCTGGGCGAGGAGGTGGTCGGAGAGGTCCGTACGCGGTTCCGGTTCGACGCCGCGCGCCCGTACGAGGTGCTGCTGACGTTCCATTTGGGGCGGCCGGACGAGGCCGACTGGGTGTTCTCGCGCGAACTGCTGCGCGACGGCCTGCGCTCGTTGAGCGGTCAGGGCGACGTCAAGCTGTGGCCGGCCTACTGTCCGTGCCACGGCTCGACGTTGCACCTGGCGCTGGAATCACCGCACGGCAGCGCCCTGCTGGAGGTCTCCAAGCCGAAGGTCCGGGCCTGGCTGGACCGCACGTACGCGCTCGTCTCGGAGGAGGCGGAGCGGGCCCACGGGCCGAGCGACGCCGAGCTGTCCGAGCTGCTCTCCGGCGGCCGCTGAGCCCGGGGCGGGTACCCCCGGGCCGACGGACGGCGACCGGACCGGTGGCGTGCTCGGACCGGTGGTGTGCTCAGGCCGGTGGCAGTGGGACCCGGCCGGTTCGCGGAGCCGGCAGCCGGCCCGGTGAGGGCGGCGGGCCGGGGAGCCGGACGGTGCCGCTCGCCAGTCCCGCGCGGAGCCTGCGCACGGCCGGGCCCGAGGAGGACGGCAGCAGGTCGTACGGGTCCTCCGGTCCGGCCACGCCGACCAGGACCGATTCGGCGAAGCGGTAAGGCCGGTGGGCCAGCAGGCCGCCCAGGTGGCGGCGGAGCCGGGACAGCTCGGCCCGCACCGTCACCGTCCTGGCCGGGTCCCCGAACAGCGCGTCGGCCAGCTGGGCCGCGCTGAGGCCGTTCCGTTCGGTGGCGAGCAGGAGCAGCAGTTCGGCGTGGCGGGGGCTGAGCGCGTGCGACCAGCTGCCGGCCGCGCCGTGCACCGACAGCGCCGGGCTGCCCGGCCGGCGCAGGTCGAGCCGGACCCGGGCGCCCTCGGCCTGTTCGGCGAGCAGTCCGCCGAGGCCGCCGAGCTCGGCGGGAACTCCGGGGCCGTCGGGGTCGTCGGGGTCGTCGGGGGTCCCGGCTACGACCGGGGCGGTGTTCCGGAGCGGGACCGGGCGGACCAGCCAGCCGTCGGCGAGCGGCTCGATCACGCACTCGCCCAGGCTGGGCAGCCAGTGCACGGCGGTGGTGCTCCAGCCCTCGGCGGGCAGTCGCAGCCGGGCCGGTGGCGGCAGGCCCGCCGCGGCGGCCGTCCAGCCGGCCGCGTCGACGACCAGGGCGGGCCCGTTCACCCGGGCCAGCATCGGGGCGGCGAGGGTGCGCAGGTGGTGCAGTGATTCGAGGCGGCGGGCGCGCAGCTCGGTCTCGGCGAGCTTGGCGGCGGTGGCGGTCAGCTGGAGCAGGTAGGGGCGGACGGAGTGGGCCGGGCCGCTGAGGTTGATCGCGCCGATCAGCCGGCCGGTGCCGGGGTCGTGCACGGGGGCGGCGACGCAGGTCCAGGAGTGGTGGCTGCGCAGGTAGTGCTCGGCGGAGTGGACCTGCATCGGGCGCTGGGCGCGCAGGGCGGCGGCGATCCCGTTGGTGCCGACGCTCTCCTCGATCCACCGGGCGCCGGTGAGGAAGCCGATCCGGTCGGCGCTGCGGCGCAGGCCGCGCTCGCCCTCCTGCCAGAGGATGTGGCCGTCCGCGTCGGCGATGGCGAGGATCAGCGGGGGCTGGCCGGACTGTTCGAGCAGGGTGTCGCGGAGGACGGGGAGCAGTGGGTCGAGGCCGCTGGTGCGGCGGCGGTGTTCGATCTCGGCGGGGCCGAGGTGGACGGCGGCGGCGCCCGCGTCCGGGTCCAGGCCGAGCCGGCGCAGCCGTTCCCAGGAGTCGCCGATCTCGGGGCGGGGCTGGAAGAGGGACGGGTCGTCGGGGGTGGTCTCGCGGGTGGCGGCGCGGGCGGCGGCCTCGGCGAGGGCGCGCTCGTGGACCTTGGCCAGCTCCGCCGCGGTCTGCGGAGTACGACGTTCGGGTCGTCGGGTCTGCCGTCCTGGCTGCCGCACTCGGTTCGCTCCTCGCCGCCGTTCGAGGGCGCGCCGGGGCCGACGCGCTGACGAAAGAGTACGGGCGCCACCCGTTCCTGGGGATGGGGTCTGCCAACTCGGAATACCCGACGGTATGCGAGTGGACATGCCAATGACCGGGAGTGTCCGGCCGGGGGTGGGGAGGGGTGCGACGGGGGGCCGGGAGCGGTGGGCAGGCGCCCGGTTCCGGGGCGGCCGAGGTGGGCGGCGGCAAGCGGGCGCGCGGGGCCTGCGGGGTGCGCGCCCGGCGCACGGGTGCGTGGCAGGGGCGCGTGTCCGAATGCTGGTCATGGTGGCGGTGCGGGGGTGGACGGCGGTCCGGCTCGGGCGCGCCCGGTATCGACCGTTGTCCGGTGCCGATCGCCGTTCTGGTAGTAGTTGTCCCTATGCTCCCGATTGTTTGCAAACTGTTCGGTGACCGGCGGGCCCGCCGTCGCACCGGTGCCGCCCGGTGACGGCAGTGGTCCCGGCCCCGGCGGCGCGCGAGGCGGCGCTGCACGGGCTGCCGGTGCAGGGCCTGCCGGTGCACGAGCTGGCCGTGTACGACGGCAGTGGTGTCTCCGGCGGCCTGTACAGCCGGGTGGTCGGCTGGGCGGAGGCCGCGCCGCACTGGCTCGACCGGCTGGTCGAGCTCTGGTCGCTGCTCGGCCTCGGGCTCTTCGCGCTGCTGATGCTCGCCGCCTGGTGGCGGGCGCGCGACGGCGGGCCGGCGGTGATGGCCCGGGTGCTGGCCTCGGCGCCGGTCGTGCTCCTCGCCTACGTGGTGAACTCCGGCTTCAAGGGGCTGGTGGAGGAGGTCCGGCCGTGCGCGCAGCTGCGGGTGCGGGACACCCTGGAGAGCTGCCCGGGCCCCGGTGACTGGTCCTTCCCGAGCAACCACACCGTGATCGCCTTCGCGGCGGCCGCCGCGCTGTTCCTCGTCGATCGGCGGATCGGCGCGGTGGCCGCGGTGGCCGCCGTGCTGATGGGCGCCTCCCGGGTCTGGGTCGGGGTGCACTATCCGCACGACGTCCTGGTGGGGGCGGTGGTCGGCGTGCTGGTGGCGGTGCCGCTGGTGCTCGCGGCCGGCCGGGCCGGGCCGCTGGTGGCGCACGCCCGCACCGGTCCGCCCGGTCCGCTGCGGCCGCTGCTGGGCGCGGGGGCCGCGGCGGCGGTCGCCGGCCCGGGCCGGCCGGTCGGGGTGCGGCGGGACTGAGCGGCACTGGGCGGGGCCGGGCGGGACTGAGCGGCACTGGGCGGCACTGAGCGGTACCGGGCGGTACGGAACCGGCAGGCCGGACGCTGTCCCGACCCTTGTGCGGCAGGGGTGCCGGGGAAGAGCATGTGAGCCGGGCGCGGCGGCCCCCGACGGGGGCACCCGCCCGGCTCAGTCGTGCCAGGGCGCCGCGCGCCGGGCGTGCCAGTGGAGGGAAGTGCTGCTCATGCCGTACCGACTCGACATCACCCAGGGGGACTGGCCGGCCGAGGAGCTCGGCAAGGGCGTCGAGGGCCTGCTGGCCGAGGCGATGGTGCTCACCCTGGCGACGGCCGGCCATGAGCACGGCCCGCACGCCAACCTCGCCTTCTTCGCCTACGACGACGACCTCGTCCTCTACTTCGTCAGCGAGCGCGCCACCCGGCACAGCCACCACCTGGCCGAGGAGGCCAGGGCGGCGGCCACCGTGTTCCTGCCGCCGCCGGTCTTCGGCGAGCAGCTGCGCGGCCTCCAGCTGACCGGCAGCGCGGGCGAGGCGTGGGGGCGGCAGGCCGAGTCGGCGCTGGCCGCGTACCAGGCGCGGTACCCGGCCTTCGCGCAGGACGAGGAGGTGCGGCGGCAGTTCCTGACCGGTGGGGGCGCGGCGGCGCTGTACCGGTTCCAGGTGGAGGCGCTGACGGCGGTGGACGAGCCGAAGTTCGGCCGGCGGAACTACCTGCGGGCGGCCGTGCGGCGCTGACCCCGGCCGGGGCGCCCGTCCGGGAGCTGTGACGAGACCCGGCGGGCGCCATGTTGGCTGTACAACTTTTCGGTCGGTTCATCTGCGGTCCGCCACTCGGACGCCCCTCGGACATCTGGCGGCACCAGCCTGGCCGCATGAGAGTCATCGTCGTAGGAGCAGGCGTGCTCGGCACCATGCACGCCTGGCAGGCCGTCGAGCGCGGCCACGAGGTCGTCCACCTGGAGCGCGAGGCGGAGGCGCGCGGCGCCTCGGTGCGCAACTTCGGCCTGGTCTGGGTCAGCGGCCGCGCACAGGGCGAGGAGCTGGACACCGCGCTGCGGGCCCGCGAGCTGTGGGAGCGGATCGGCGGGCAGGTCCCCGACCTCGGCTTCCGCGCCAACGGCTCGCTCACCGCGATCCGCACCGAGGCCGAACTCGCGGTCGCCGAGCAGGCGCTGACCCTGCCCGACGCCGCCGCGCGCGGCTACCGGCTGCTCGACGCCGAGCAGACCCGGGCCGCCAACCCCGCCCTGCGCGGCAAGCTGCTCGGCGCCCTGTGGTGCGAGCGGGACGCCGCCGTCGAGCCGCGCACCGCCCAGCCCGCGCTGCGCGCCGCCCTGACCGCCACCGGCCGGTACACCTTCCTGCCCGGGCGCGAGGTCCGCGACGTCATCGGCGAGCACGCCGTCCGCGACGACCACGGCGACGTCCACACCGGTGACCTGGTGATCCTCTGCACCGGCGCCTGGCTGGGCGGCCTGGTCCGCGAGCTGGCGCCCGAGCTGCCGGTCCGCAAGGTGCGGCTGCAGATGATGCAGACCGACCCGCTGGACGAGCCGCTGACCACCTCGGTCGCCGACGGCGACTCCTTCCGCTACTACCCGGCCTTCGCCGGCGGCGCCCTGGACCACCTCCGCGAGGTCCAGCCGCAGCCGCCGGTCGCCGCCGAGCACAAGATGCAGCTGCTGATGGTCCAGCGCCGGGACGGCGGTCTGACCATCGGCGACACCCACGAGTACGACCACCCCTTCGGTTTCGACGTGGTCGAGGACCCGTACGACCACCTGGTCGGCGTGGCCGAGGAGCTGCTGGGCCGCCCGCTGCCCCGGGTCCGCCGCCGCTGGGCCGGCGTCTACGCGCAGTGCGTCGACACCACCCGGGTGGTCCACCGCGAGCGCGTCCGCGACGGCGTCTGGCTGGTCACCGGCCCCGGCGGCCGGGGCATGACCTGCTCGCCCGCGATCGCCGAGGCCACCGCCGACCTCGCGAACCTGTAAGCCCGCCAACCCGTAAGTCTGTCGAAGGAATTGAACATGTCGAACGACATCCGCCTGGTCGTCCTGGACATGGCCGGCACCACCGTGGCCGACGACGGCCTGGTCGAGCGGGCCTTCGGGGCCGCCGCCGGCTCGCTCGGGGTCGAGACCGGCGGCGCCGAGCACGCCACCATGCTGGAGCACGTCCGCGCCACCATGGGCGAGTCCAAGATCTCGGTCTTCCGCCACCTGTTCGGCGAGGAGGAGAAGGCCCAGCGGGCCAACACCGCCTTCGAGGCCGCGTACCACGACCTCGTCGAGGCCGGCCACTGCGAGGCGCTGCCCGGCGCGGCCGAGGCCATCGCCGAACTCCGCGGCCAGGGCCGCAAGGTGGTCCTCACCACCGGCTTCTCCCGGGCCACCCAGGACCGCATCCTGACCGCCCTCGGCTGGCAGGACATCGCCGACCTCACCCTCTGCCCGGCCGAGGCCGGCCGGGGCCGCCCCTACCCGGACCTCGCGCTCGCCGCGCTGCTGCGCACCGGGACCGACTCCGTCCGGCAGATCGCGGTGGCCGGTGACACCGGCTACGACATGCTGACCGGCGTCCGGGCGGGTGCCTCGGTGGTCGCGGGCGTCCTCACCGGCGCCCACGACGAGCAGCGGCTGCGGGCCGACGGCGCGACCCACGTGCTGAAGTCCGTCGCCGAGCTGCCGGCCCTGCTGGGACCGGTCGGCTGAGCCGGACCCGGGCGGGGGGCGACGCGAGGCGCGCCCCGCCCGGGCCGCACGACCCTGACTCCCCGTTCTACGGCCCGACCGAGGCCAGTAGGGCGGGGAGTTCGCGCATGTCCTCGAAGACGACGGTGTCCGGGCCGGTCAGCCGGGCGGCGGGGGTGAGGCCGCCCGCGTAGCCGAAGGCCCGCATGCCGGCCGCGCGCGCGGCCAGGACGCCCGGGGCGCTGTCCTCGACCACGGCGCAGGCCGACGGCGGCACACCCATCCGCCGCGCCGCGTGCAGGAAGAGGTCGGGGGCCGGCTTGCCCCGGGCGACCTCGGTGGCGCTGAAGATCCGGCCGGCGAAGCGGTGGTGCAGCCCGGTGCGGCCCAGGGTGTGCGCCATCTTCTCGTGCGAGCCGCTGGACGCCACACAGGTCGGCAGGGTGATCGCGTCGAGAGCCTCCGGCAGGCCGTCGACCGGCTCCAGGCCGGCGTCCACCTCCTCGGCGTGCCGGCGCACGAACTCCGCCCACCAGCGGTCGGCGGTCTCCCGGCCGAGCCGCTCGGCGACCTGCTCGTCGATCGAGGCCATCGAACGGCCGATGAAGCGCTCCACCACCTCCTCCTCGGTGAGCGGCCAGCCGAGTTCGGCGCCGAGGCCGATCTGCACCCGGGCCGCGATCCGCTCGCTGTCCACCAGGACGCCGTCGCAGTCGAAGATGACGAGCCGTACCGGCTCCGCAGGAATGATCACCGTCGGAGGATAGCCGCGGGGGCCCGGGTGTCGGCGAGCGGAAACCTGCGGCCGGATCTCCGAAACGGCGCCGACACAAAAGCGCCCGGGTATTGCCAGCGCTCGCCGGGAACTCCTAAAGTCGCTCGCATGGCAGCTGGAGAGTTCCTGGCTGCTCGCCGGCACGTCGATTTCGGACGGCTCGCGAGCGCCCTCTGTACGGCCGCTCCGGCGTGAGTCGGCGGCGGTCCCCGGGCGGGTGGACGGGGACCGGCCGCAGCGCGTCGGACCTTCCCGGGGTGGCTCGCACCCGCACCGTTCGTGCAGGTCGGTGAGGTTCCCCGAGGTGTTCGCCGCGGATCTCCGGCGAGTCTCCGCACCCGTGAATTCAGTCCGGGGCGCGGGTACGACGTCGCCTCGACCGGTGGTCCGCCTCCCCGTGAATGAATTCCGGTGACACCCGTGGGGAATTCCCCCGCCCGGTGTTCCGGAATCATCGACCAGTATGGAGGCAAGGCAATGAGCGAGATCGGTGATTCGGAGCCGAACGGTAATTCCGCGATCGGCCGGCGGGGCTTCCTCGCCGGCGCCGCGGCCGTGGCGGCCACCGCCGCCGCCCCGGTGGCGCTCCAGGTGGCGGCCGCCGCCCCGGCCGCCGCGGCCGGTGCCGGCCGGCCGAACATCCTGCTGATCGTCACCGACGACCAGCCCAAGCAGACCGAGTGGGCCACCCCGCAGACCGTGGACTGGATCGCCGGCCACGGCGTCCGCTTCACCCGCGGCCACGTCACCACGCCGCTCTGCGCGCCCTCGCGGTCCTCGGTGTTCTCCGGCCGCTACGCCCACAACCACGGCGTGCGCAACAACGGCGCCTCGCACAGCCTGGACCAGCACACCACCGTCCAGCGCTACCTCCGGGAGGCCGGCTACCGCACCGGACTGTTCGGCAAGTACCTCAACTCCTGGACCCTGGCGGACAATCCGCCGCACTTCGAGGAGTGGGCGCTGCTCCAGCCCGCCTACAACGACGCCAGCTGGAACATCGACGGCACCGTCCAGACCCTCCCCGGCTACACCACCAACATCGTCAAGAACCGCACCCTGGCCTTCCTCGACAAGGCCGCCACCGACGCCCGCCCGTGGTTCGCCTACGTCACCCCGTACGCCTCGCACGCGCCCAATGTGCCCGCCCCCAAGTACGCGGACACGGTCGTCCCGCCGTGGAACGGACGCCCCTCGGTGCCGGAGGCCGACCGCAGCGACAAGCCCGGCTACATCCGGGACGCCACCGCCACCCTCGCCGACGGCCAGGCCGTGCGGACCAAGCAGCTGCGCACCCTGCTCTCCGTCGACGACGCCGTGCAGGCGATCCACGACAAGCTGGTGGCACTCGGGCAGTTGGACAACACCCTGGTCATCTACCTCGGCGACAACGGCTTCACCTGGGCCGACCACGGCTGGATCAAGAAGTCCGTGCCCTACTCCCCGGCGCACGAGGTGCCGTTCTACCTGTCCTGGCCGGCCGGCGGGCTCGGCGCGGGCACCAGCGACCACCGGATCGTCGCCAACATCGACGTCGCCCCGACCATCCTGGACGCCGCCGGGATCACCCCCGACACCCCGCAGGACGGCCGCTCGCTGCTCACCGCGTACAGCAGGAACCACCTGCTGGTGGAGTGGTGGAAGCAGGGCACGGCGGCGGGCGGACCGCCCACCTGGTCCTCGTACGTGGCGGCGGACAAGCAGTACACCGAGTACTACGCGCTGCACACCGACGCCAACGGCACGGTGTCCGGGACGGGAGAGGTGAAGTTCCGCGAGTACTACGACCTCGCCGCCGACCCGTACCAGCTGACCAACCTGCTGTACCAGGCCACGCCGCAGCAGGAACAGGCGCTCGGCGTACCGGCGCTGGCGGCGCAGCTGGCGGCCGACCGGGCCGCCTGACCCCGCACCCCGCCCCCGCATCCCACGGCCCGGGGCGGCGGCCGTCCGCCGCCCCGGGCCCCGACCGGACGAGGAACCCCGTGTCGACCACCAAGCCCTGCTGCACCCCCGGCCGCGACGCCACCGCCCCGGCCCCGGCCCCGGTCGCGCCGACGCTCGCCGCCCCGCCCCGGACCTCGCGGGTCGCCCGGCAGCTGACCGGCCTGCCCGGCGGGCGCTTCCTGATGGGCACGGACGACCGGACCGGCTACCCCGCCGACGGCGAAGGCCCGGTCCGCGCCGTCGAGTTGAGCCCGTTCCGGATCGCGGCGACCACGGTCACCAACGCCGCCTTCGCCACCTTCGTCAAGGCCACCGGCCACCGGACCGAGGCCGAGGGCTTCGGCTTCTCGTACGTCTTCGAGGGCTTCCTGGAGCCCGGACTCGCGGCCGTCTCACCGGCGGTGGCCGCCGTGCCGTGGTGGCGGGCGGTCGCCGGGGCGAGCTGGCGGGCGCCCGAGGGGCCGGGCTCCTCGGTCACCACCCGCCAGAACCATCCGGTGGTGCACGTCTCCTGGCACGACGCGCAGGCGTACTGCGCCTGGTCGGGCACCCGGCTGCCGACCGAGGCCGAGTGGGAGTACGCGGCCCGCGGCGGGCTGGAGCAGGCCCGCTACCCGTGGGGGGACGAACTCACCCCGGGCGGACGGCACCTGTGCAACATCTGGCAGGGCGTGTTCCCCACCCTGAACACGGCGGCCGACGGCCACCGGGGGACGGCCCCGGTGACGGCCTTCCGGCCGAACGGCTTCGGGCTCCACAACACCGTCGGCAATGTGTGGGAGTGGTGCGCCGACTGGTTCAGCCCGGACTTCCACCGCACCGGCCCGCGCCACGACCCCGTCGGCCCGCCGGACGGCACGGCCCGCGTCATGCGCGGCGGCTCCCACATGTGCCACGACTCCTACTGCAACCGCTACCGGGTGGCGGCCCGCAGCTCCAACACGCCGGACAGCTCGGCCGGCAACATCGGCTTCCGGGTGGCGGCCGACGCGGCTCGCTGAGCGCTCGGCGCACGCTTCCTGTGGACTGCCGGGTGCGGTGGCTGCCGGCCTGTGCAGGTGGGTTGGTGAGGCGTGGACGGCGTTGTAACCCTTGCGGCGCGCGCATTGGCCTGATGGAAGTAGGCGGAGGCGTTCTCGGCGGTGGGGTCCGAGAGGCGCTCTGGCCGTCCTGGGCGGGCAACGGGCCGCCGTTCGTCTCGTCGTGGCGCGTGGTCCCGGCGGTAGGCAGGGTGGTTGTGGGCGCGGTGACGTCGGTGAGCGGGTGTCGGCTGGGAGCGCTGATGCCGTCGCCGGTCTCTCGGAGCGCGAGGACGTCCAAGCCCTGAGCGAGGACGATGCGCATTGTTGCCAGATCGAGCACGCCGGGATGCCGTCATCCCCTGTGCACGCGGCTCGACCTCAGTGCAGGGCTACGTGAGCTTTGGAATGTTCGACATCGCACCGACCGCTTTCGGTATCATCCAGCAAGCGGAGGCGTCAGCCGGTGTGGAGCGCGTGCAAGCGTGTCCACCACGCGAGCGTTGACAGGTCCTGCGTCCGCCGCCAGTACGGGGCGTGTTGACCAATCGATCGCAAACAGCACTGATCCGGCGCGGAGCGTGATGATGGACTTTGACGTCGCGGCTCCTGATCCTGCCGGCATGGTGGCCTCACTCAGCTCGCTTGGCTACTCGCTCCCCGCAGCCATTGCTGACCTTGTGGACAACAGCATCTCGGCCGACGCTCTCGGTGTCGATGTCTACTTCACTTGGGAAGGACAGACGTCCTGGATAGCTGTCACTGATGACGGCAGGGGTATGACCGAGGCCGAGTTGGTGACGGCGATGACGGTCGCGGCCCGCGGTCCGTCCACCGTGCGAAGTGCGACCGACCTCGGCCGGTTCGGCGTCGGCCTGAAATCGGCCTCCTTCTCCCAGGCCCGCAAACTCACGGTGGCGACGGCCACTGACGGTCGATGGAGGGTCCGGACCTGGGACCTTGATGTGGTCGAGCGTTACAAGGAGTGGCGACTGCTGAGAGAGCCAGACGAGGCGACCTCTGCTCTCCTCGCAAAACTGACGAATGGTTGCCGGCATGGGACGGTCGTTCTTTGGGAGCAGTTGTCCGGCTACCACGACGCCGCAGTCGCCAAGGAAGATCAGAAGACCCGAGAACAGTTCTATGCAGAGGCTGAGCGCACCGAGATGCATCTCGCCATGGTCTTCGGCCGCTTCCTTGAACGGTCGGCACGTTGCCGGATCCGTGTACGGGGTACTGCGCTGACCGGCTGGGACCCGTTCCTCTCTGGCCATCCGTCGGTGCAGACCCAACCGCCGGAGGTCTTGCCGCTGGGGTCAAGGTCGGTGAGGGTGCAGGCCTACATCCTGCCGACGGTCAGGCGGCTTTCCGACATCGAGGCCGCACATGCAGCCGGACCGCACGGTTGGCTCGGGCAGCAGGGCTTCTACGTTTACCGACGTGACCGCCTCATTCTGGCCGGCGACTGGTTGGGGCTCCGGAGTCTGCGTCGTGAGGAGAAGTTCAACCGGGCCCGGATCGCTATCGACATACCGGCTGAGAATGACGCCGACTGGGGTGTCGATGTGCGGAAGGCCAGCGTGGTCCCTCCGGTCTCACTTCGGGGGCACTTGCTGCGCATAGCGAAGAATACCCGCGACCTCGCCTCCCGGTCTGAAAGGCAGCACGGCAATGTGGCATCACTGTCGCATGGTGATCCGTTGCGGTTCGCTTGGAACGTCAAGCGGATCAATGGCAGGATTCTGCTGCGAATCAACAGGAAGCACCCCCTGGTCGATGCTGTGGCGAAGGATGGGAGCGCAGATCCCGCTCTCGTTCGGGCTCTGCTGAGACTGCTCGAAGAGACCGTTCCGGTGCAGGCCCTCCGGGTGATCCACGAGACCGATACTGCAGACGATCCGGAACCCTTCGGAGGCCCTGGTCCGGCTGACGAAGAAACCCTCGGGGTGGCGGGCAAGGTGTACGAGGTGCTTCTCGGTAGGGGGCATTCCCCTGAGAAGGCGCGCGAGGTTCTCAACTCGATGTCGCCGTTCAACGAGAAACGGGGTTTCTGGAACACCTGATCCGGCGGCCTTCGCCTTGGTCCCTTTGTCTTAATTTGTTCCGGCCGCTGGAGGTCGTTTTGAGTCCCGCCCTTGACGCCAACCTCGCACAGGCCGAGAAGGCCGCACTGATGCTGCTGCCCGACGATCACCATGCGACTCCGGAGGAGATCGACACGGCCGCGACGACGGCGGTGATGATTCTTGGAGCGCAAGGAATTTCGGTGGATCGTGACCGACTGCGCAAGCTTCTTGAAGGCCGGGCCTCCGTGTTTCAGGCTGCTTCCGCGGGGCTGCACGACGGTAAGGGGCACGTACCGTGGCTCGCCGATGCCAAGGCCGACCGAAGTTGGGACTTCTGGGACCGGTACCAGCGGTATCTCCAGAAGGTTCGGAAGCTTCCGGTACAGGTTGTCCGCCGCCTGGACCAGAGCACGGAGGAGGTCCTTGGAGAGCTGGAGGATCCGAAGCGGGAAGGAACCTGGCGGCGCACAGGACTGGTGATCGGGCAGGTCCAGTCGGGAAAGACCGGGCAGTTCATCGGACTGGCTGCGAAGGCGGCCGATGCCGGATACCGACTCATCGTGATCTTCGCTGGTATTCACAATGATCTGCGGAGTCAGACGCAACTCCGAATTGACGAAGGACTCCTCGGATTCGACACGCAGTACCAGTTCCGATCGGACGACGCAGCCCACCGTCATATCGGGGTGGGGGCGATGCCGCTGGAGAAGAGGCTCGCTGCAGCTTCGCTCACCACGAGCCACGAGCAGGGTGACTTCGATCGCAAGACTGCGGCCTCCGCGAATGTTCCTGTGGGCAGCGTTCCGGTGGTGCTCGTAGTCAAGAAGCACCGCCGCATCATCGACAATCTCCGGCACTGGGTGATCGACAACCATGGCGTCGAGGACCCGGAGACGGGCAGGAAGGTCGTTGCCGACCTCCCCCTCTTCGTGATCGATGACGAGGCCGACAATGCTGGGGTGAACACATCGAAGGATGCCGACACCAGGCCCTCGGCGATCAACAAGGCGATTCGCCAGCTGGTCAACAGCTTCACTAAGGCGTCCTATGTCGGCTATACGGCCACGCCGTTCGCAAACATCTACATCGACCCCGACTCGGCCGACGACGAGTTTGGTCCGGATCTCTTTCCGGAGAGCTTCATCCGGACATTGCGCGCACCGTCCAACTACCTTGGCCCGGAGCGGCTTTTCGGACTTCAGACCGATGGGGATGAGGAGGATATTGCACCACTTCCCCTGATCCGACTTGTGAAGGATGCGGAACTCTGGATCCCGGACAAGCACAAGCCTCACCTCCAAGTGCCGGACTTCTTGCCGGAGTCGCTTCGGAGAGCGATTCGTTCCTTCATTCTGACCTGTGCCGCACGACGCCTGCGGGGACAGGAGACCGAACATAATTCAATGCTGGTACACGTGACCCGCTACACCGCGGTCCAGCAGCAGGTCCGCGACCAGATCGACGTCCAGGTCCGGCTCCTCGCTGACTCTCTCCGGGACTGGTTCAGTAGCGGGCGCGTGGATCTGCTGGAAGAGCTTCGGGAACTTTGGGAAGAGGATTTCGTCTCCTGCACTGAGGGGATGGGTGGAGTAGATGCCGAATGGGAGGAGGTCGAGGAGCATCTGCTCCCGGCCCTCCTGAAGATTTCAGTCAAGGCGATCAACGGTACGGCCAAAGACGTCCTGGACTACTACGATCAGCGGACCACCGGGCTTTCGGTGATCGCGGTCGGCGGTGAAAAGCTCTCCCGTGGCCTGACCCTGGAAGGCCTGTCTGTCAGCTACTACCTGCGCGCCTCCAAGACGTACGACACTTTGCTGCAGATGGGGCGATGGTTCGGCTATCGCCCCGGCTACGAGGATCTCTGCCGGCTTTACACGACAAAGACACTCCAGCGTCAGTATGCGGAGATCACTGCCGCTGCCGACGAACTCCGCCGGGATGTCGAAGAGATGGCCGCTCTGGGTCTGACTCCGCGCGAATTCGGCCTCAAGATAAGGACGTCATCACTCGGCCTGGGTATCACGGCAGCCAACAAGATGCGCAGGGGCACGCGAGTTCGACTTAGCTACTCGGGCGAACTCCCCGAGACGACCATTTTCGATCTTTCAGAGAAGGCTGTCCTGGGTAACTATGAATTGCTGAGCCAGTTTGTCTCGAACCTCGACTCGCTTTCCCGGGCCAAGGTGGACGACCGGAGTGGGAGTGTCACGTGGCACGGTATTCCGGATGAGGCCGTAAACGAGGGTTTCCTGGATTCCTACCAGACCGATCGGCATGCTCAGCGCGTTCGGCCTGCCTTCATTGCAGAGTACGTACGTCAGTGTGCCAGGCAGGGTGAGCTGGGCAACTGGACCGTCCGGCTGGTGAGTACGGCGCCCGGTGACGGTTCGGAGGAGGTCGCAGGCCGGGCCATCGGACTCGTCCGGCGCGGTCACTCGAAGACGGCCGACGTTGTGGCCGGCCGCTACACCATCAAACGTGTTCTCAATCCGCCGGACGAATACTGCGACTTCACTCCGGACCAGGTCGGTAGGGCTCTTGCGGCGACGAAGAAGGCGGCAGAGGGCAGTCTGAACTCGAAGGGCGGGAACCTCGACCCGGACAAGCCTCGCGGTCGTCCGCTGCGCGCCCAGCGCCGTCCGGACCAGCCGCTGTTGCTCCTGTACCCGCTGGCTCCCTCCGAGGTGGCGTCCCCGGTCAACACGGCACCCGCTGTCCCTCTGGTGGGGTTCGCCATCAGCTTCCCGTTCTCCGATTACCAGGACAAGACCGAGTACGTGGTCAACGAGATCTGGTTCAAGCAGGACATGGACCGTGACAACGAGGACGACGACGAGTGATCGACGAAAGCCTGTGGCAGGAGCTGGAGGTCCATCAACAGGTTCCGGGCAGGTCGGTTCGGCGTCTTCACCCGGACTCCCCACATGACATCAGAGTATCGGTCACGCACCCGGGCCTCCGGCGGATGCTTCTGCTCGGTGCCGATGCGAAAGCCGCTGACATCGTTCGGCAGGAGATCCGGGACCTGCCGCCCACTCGGGGTCTTCATCTGAGCATGTCTGCGGTCTCCAGCTGGCAGTACGAGATCCAGGTGATGCTCACCGACGACGAGTTGGGCGAGGTGTTCACGCCTCTGGTGGCGGATATCGCGGATGTCGTCCGTGAAGCGCCTACGAATGAGACGGCAATGGAGGCGGCTGTCCGCCGCTACGTACGCTGGCAGCAGCTGCTCCGTTCCGTTACACGCGAAGGGCTCTCCCGGCAGTCCCGGCATGGGCTCTTCGGTGAACTGCATTTTCTCCTTGCATATGGGCTTCCGGCTGTCGGCCAGCATGTCGCGGTCGAGTCCTGGACTGGTCCTCGGAAGACTGAACAGGACTTCCAGCTGCCTGGTGCTGCGGTGGAGGTGAAAACCAGCGCCACCCGTGCGCCGAGTCTGATTCAGATCGCCAGCGAACGCCAATTGGACGTGAACGGGGCGACACCCCTTGTCTTGGCACATTTCGTGCTCGATGACCGCAGGCGGGGGCTGGGCATGACCTTGAACGCCTTGGTCGACGAGATACGGGCTGTGTTGACCTCCCCGTCGACGTCCCTCCGGTTCGAGGGGACGCTCGTCCAGGCCGGGTACCTTCCGAGTCAGCGTGATCTGTACGACGATGATCGCTACACCATTCGCCGCACCGAATTCTGGCAGGTTGGCACCGGATTCCCCCGCATAATCGAATCCGATCTGCCCGCCGGCGTCGGGAACTGTACCTATACCATCGACGTATCCGCTCTCGACAACCATAGTGTCTCCGCCGATGCGCTCATCGCCTTTATCCGAGGAACCCATGGCTGATCACGACCTCAACGAGTACGCTCGCGCACTGGTTGCCGACATACAGGCGAAGGCTGAAGCGGAGGACGGCTCGATCCCGAATACGTTCACCCGCCATGTGCTCGACATCCTCGAAGAGGCGGGTGTTGCCTCCGACACAACGCTCGCGTACTACTCCGCCCGAGGGCTGGAGATCTACGGCTATGGTGTTTCCGAAGACGGGTCCCACCTCGACCTGTTCACCACGGACTTTCACCTGGCCCAGGGCGAGTCTAAAATGATCAAGGCGGAGTCTGAGAAGCTCTTCCGGAGACTGGCAGCCTTCCTTCGGAAGCATGAGACTGTGCGTCAGAGCCAGGAGGACAATACCGACGTTCACGACATGTGCGTCGGGGTCGAGAAGGCGATGCAGGAAGTTTCGAGGATCCGCCTATTCGTCCTTTGCAACCGGGTTAGTACGGCGGATGCCCCTGAATCGACGGAATTTGAGGGCATCCCGGTAACCCACGAGCTCTGGGACCTCGCTCGACTTCATCGACACGAGACCTCCGGGACTGTTGCCGAACCGATCAAGGTCACGTTCGACCAGCCCCTGCCCTGCCTTGCGGCGCACAGCGACGAGCCGAACTACTCCGTTGTCCTGGCGGTGATCTCGGGCAGGAAGCTCGCCGAGCTGTACGAGGAACACCGCACCCGCCTGCTCGAGCTCAACGTGCGATCGTTCCTTCAGACCCGCGGTGCGGTCAACAAGGGCATCCGGGACACCCTCCTGCACGCGCCGGGTCGATTCCTCGCCTACAACAACGGTGTGACCGCGACCGCATCGGATGTGGACTTCATCGTGGACGGCGAAGGCAACCCGATCGCCATCAAGAGCATGACTGGCCTTCAGATAGTCAATGGCGGCCAGACCACCGCCTCGCTGCACCATGTGCTGAGCCGGGACAAGCGGGACCTCGACGGCGTTCACGTACAGATGAAGCTCACGATCGTGGAGCCGGCGCACCTGTCGGAGATCGTGCCGAAGATTTCCCAGTATTCCAACACCCAGAACAAGGTGACGCTGGTCGACTTCAGTTCGAACCACGACTTCCATATCGACTTCGAGCGGGTCTCCCGGACCCTGTGGGCGCCTGCGCCTGACGGAAGCAGCCAGGAGACCCGCTGGTTCTACGAGCGAGCCCGGGGCCAGTACGCCGACGAGTCGGCAAAGCATCACACTCCTGCGAGTCAGCGCAAGTTCAAGTTGGTCATGCCGACGCGGCAGCGGTTCAGTAAGTCCGACCTCGCTACCTATGTGCATTCCTGGGAGCAGCTTCCGCATTGGGTGAGCCGCGGTGCCCAGAAGAACTTCGCCCACTTCATGGAGCGGATAGACAGGTCCGGTCCGATTGTCGACGCGCGCTATTGCAAGCGGGTCATTGCCACGGCCCTACTGTTCCAAACCGCCGACAAGGTGGCCCGGATGCACGCCGCAGGCAGCCACAAGAGGCTGATCACGACGTACATGGTGGCTCGCCTCGCTCTCGCGACGGAGAGGCGGATCGACCTCGACCGGATCTGGAATATGCAATCGACGACCGAGGCACTCGAGGAAGCCCTTGATGACCTTTGTCCGCACGTGATGAAGGCCGTGATCGTCAGCGGTCGGCATGTATCGGAGTGGGCAAAGAAGCCCGACAGTTGGGACGTGGTGTCTCGGACGCATTGGGAGGTTCCCGACTCACTGAAGGCCGAGCTCCTGGACGCCCCCATCGTGCTGGCTTCACCAGAGGAAGAAGGCTCCGACGAAGCAGAGGTGCTCGTAACGGGGATCGCTAGCGAGACGTGGAAAGCCATCGGCGACTGGGCTCACGAAGGAGGGGGGCTGCGCCCGGCTGAGCGGCAGCTTGCCGATCGGGTTGCTCGGCGCCTGGAGCAGGGGCAGGGAGTCACTGGGGCGCAGGCCAGACGGGCCTATGAGGTCTACGAAGCGGCAATCAAGCTGGGGTTTCACGTCGATGGCGAGCTTCGTGACGACCAGCAGCTGTGACAGTCGTTCCGGGGACGTAGCGTCCTGACGTGCGAGCAGGTCGTCCCCGCAGGTAGGCGGCGGTCTGCACCAAGTGGTGCAGACCGCCGCCATTCTGTCGGCGGTCGTGGAGGAGCTCGGAGCCCTTCATGCAGGCGAAGGCCTGGTGAACACGGGCGCGTGCGCATCGGTGTTCGGCGTTGTGCTCCTCCTGGGCCCGCAGGAGCAGGCGGCCAGCTCGTCCGTGGGGGGCCGACCGGACGGGTTTTGATGTAGGTTCCAGCAACGGTGATGCCAGCGCACTTGGCGGGCAGGTCAGAGACCCGCCAGACGTCGCCGTCGGCCTTTTTCTCAGCCCGAAGCACCCAACCCGTGAGGGAGAACGACTCCCGGGCGAGGTGCTCACTGATCAATCGGCAGGGACATCCTCGAACAGGGTGGCCGGGGCCACTTCGCGGATCTCCGGGCGGCTCGGGCAGAAACTGCGGAGTGGACAGCTTCCGCAATCAGGCTGCTTGTCGCGGCACAGCCGTTCTCCGATGTATCGGACTGCGGCCATCCGGAGGGGAGCGTCCACACCGGAACCGACCAGTTCGATGAGATTGAGACGCCCGTCGGTCAGCTTGTTGGTGAGGTGCGACTCGTTCTGCTGGACCCGTGCGGCGACCCGTAGGGAGCTCTGCCCGATGTGGAAGATGTCATCTCCGGCCAGCAACCTGAACAGCGAGGTTTCGGCAGGCTTGAGACCCATTTCCTTGTGATTGGCGAGCACCGAATCCCAGCCCGCCCAGACCTCGGGCTTGTCGACGACCGATTTCAGCCGGCTCTCAAGGCGGGCCCGGATCGCCGCTGTCGTCGCACTGTTGAGGAGCCGGAGGTAGACCTCGGTGGTGAGTGTCTCCTGGCCTGAGACGCAGCTCATGAGCTTCCCCAATTGAGTCCGGCTCAGCTTGCCAGATGACAGGACTGCCATCACCAGGGCGCTGAGCGGTCCCATCTTCCGGCTACTGCGGCCGGGGGGAAACTGGTACCACTCGCCCCTGGCACGCTGGTTCTTCGCCCACTGCGTCAGCTCTGTACGAGCCTGCTGCCACTTGTCGTCCTTCGCCGGCTGGCGCTGGGCCGGCACCTTCAGCGGCACGAGTACGAGCGCCGCGGCCTTGCCGAGCAGGGGGGGGACTGCATTGCCGATCTGCTTGAAGGCGTCACTGCGGGTGCCCGCGAACCGGAACTCGTCGGGGAAGGTCTGGATCCGGGCAGACTCGCGCACGGTCAGCGTCCGCGGCTCCGAGGGGTGGATGTACCAGTAGCCGTCCTTGGCGATGTGCGCAGTGATGGTGCGGCTCAGCTCTTTCCAATCGAGCTTCTTGTATTTATCGGTGAACTGCTCTGCGTCGTACCTTTGGAAGCCCTTTTCGTCTTCCCCTAGCTTGTCGCCGAGGTCGGAGTAGAGCGTCTTGGAGTCCATGATCGTGAAGATCTTGAAGTCATCTTCCCTGACCCGGCGTGTCATGTGGTCGTAAATGAGGGTCGGCTTCTTGACTCCCTTGCGCATCTCCCTGGCGAAACGCGAGGGTGCGCCAACGAGATGCTCTCCGTATGTCAAATTCCGGTCACCGACGGGCTTCAGGGCTTCGGGGTGGAGCGCAGGAAGGTCTCCGATGGCGTCCTGCAACGTGGTCAGCTTTTCGGGCTGCGCCCACTCGAATGCTCCACCATCGTTGCGGGCGAGAAGGATGAGTCGCTTCCGGTGTTGCGGGACCCGGTAGTTCCAGGCATCCACCAGGCGAACCTCGGTCGCGTATCCGAGATTCCTGAGCTTCTCAGTGATGATCCGGATCACGCGGAAGTCGTCGCCGAGGCCCATGTCGGGGACGTTCTCCATGAGGACGGCGCGAGGCTGGAGTTGTTCCACCACGTCGATGTAGGCCCGCCACAGCTCCTTGCGGTGGTCATGCGGGTTGCGCTGGTGGTTCTCGACGAGGTGACGGATCTTGCTGCGCCCAGCACGGCTGAACGGCTGGCAGGGGGGTCCGCCTGCGACGATGTCGATCTTGGCGCCGGAGTCCTTGATCCGCTGGACAAATTCGTTGCGCTTCTCCTCGTCTCCGAGATCCACTTCGAGACTCATGCCGGGGAAGTTCGCGGCGTGCGTCTCGCGAGCGCGCTTGTCGAAGTCCACGGCGGCGGCGGTGGTCCAGCCGGCGAGCTCGAGACCGAGACTGAGGCCGCCTGCTCCGGAGAAGAGGTCGACGGCAAGTCGCTTGCCGCGTCCGTACCCCTTCTGCACCCAATCGTTGAACGCCTCGGGTTCGCAGTGGTGCTCGTTCTTCTCCAACTTGAGGCAGTCGCTCCGCTCCAGGGGTACGCCGTACGTCTTCTTCGCACCCTCCTGCTCCACCACGACCGAACCCTCCGAAGCTGCCGACATCAACGAGCACCAGGAGATCACGCTGGACCTTGCAGAAGCAAGGCATCCAAGCCGGCCTCGGTCGCCATCTGAGGCGAAGGGGCACAGGTGAGGGACTCCAACAGCCACCATCCATCACTCAATGTGATCGCGAGGTGACTCGAAGCCGTGTTCTCCTCTGGAGGTATCCATGCTAGAGGACGGCACGAACAACTCTCCCGTCACTGCCGTTGTTCGTGCTGCCTCACCCCGTTGGTGCCGTTCTGCCCAACGAGCGCCCACACGAGACGGCACCTTCGGCGTCTGGGTGATGCTCCTCCGGTGAACGGCTCGTCCGGATATGGTGTGTCCGGCGGTTCGCAGGTTCACCGTTCGTCGGATGACAGGCTCCGCGCCATGTGCCGGCACGATCACAGTTGGTGCGCCGCGGGAGGGACCGTGTGGCGAGGTATGCGAGCAGGGGGAATGACGTGGTGAGCTCTGAGGTGACCGAGCCGGCGTACCTTCGCCCCCGTGCACGTCTCATGAGCACACTTGGCGAGGAACTGATCAGTAACGAGCGGGTGGCGCTCACTGAGCTGGTCAAGAACGCCTACGACGCTGACGCCAGTCTGGTCGTGATCAAGTTCAATGGCCCGCTGGAGGAGGGGTTCGGCTCGATCGAGGTGTGGGACGACGGCCACGGCATGGCGCCGGAGACGGTGCGCGGCACCTGGATGGAGATCGCCACTCCCTTTCGGCACAGGTCTCCGAAGAGCGAGCGGTTCGGTCGCCGTGTGCTCGGAGCCAAGGGGATCGGCCGGTTCTCCGCGGCCCGCCTGGGCGCGGTAACGGCGATCAGCACTCGAAGGGCCGGCGGGCCGGAAGTCAACATCAGGATCGACTGGAGTGACTTCGCTGCCGAGAACGCTTACTTGGACCAGATCCCCATTCAATGGAGCATGGGGGCGCCGGAGACCTTCGCGGATCACGGGCCTGCGCGGACTCTTTTCGAAGAGGTGCTCTCGTCCTTTCGCTCCCCTCAGGACAACACTGCCTGGAAGGGTTCCCATGGGACTGTTGTTCGTCTCGAGGGCCTCCGGCAGGATTGGGAGGCTGAGTCCGTGGAGATCCTCAAGCGTTCCCTGTCCCGTCTCCTCCCGCCCACCCCGCCGGCCGAGCTGGACGTCCCGGACCAGCCTGAGTTCGCTATCTACATCTCCATGCCGCCGGGGCCGTTGGAGCGCTTCACGGGATTCGTGAGTGCAAGCGAGGCTTTGGCGCACCCGCACTATCGGCTGATCGGGACTATCGATGAGAACGGTCGCGCCGACTTGATGATGACCGCCCAGCCCTCGGGCAAGACGGAGGCTGTGGAGGCCTTCCTCTTCCCCGCACACGGGAAGGCGCCGAAGTGCGGTCCGATAAAGCTTGACATCCGCACGTGGGACCTCGAGTCGGCATCCCTCAAGGAGATGCTGAACATCGATCTGGGTGCACGGAACATCACCGAAGTACGCAGGTTGATCAAGGTGAACAGCGGCGTCACCCTCTATCGCGACGGCTTCCGCGTGCAGCCCTTCGGCGAGTCGGACTTCGACTGGCTGGGGTTCGACCTTCGCCGTGTGAACAATCCCACGATGCGGTTCTCGAACAACCAGGTGGCGGGGTTCGTCTACATCTCTGCCGATGGCAATCCCGGCCTTCGGGATCGGTCTCACCGCGAGGGGCTGATCGACTCTCCAGAGTACGACGACCTCAAAGGGGTGCTGCTTCAAGCGGTGGGCCGTTTGGAAGCCTGGCGCTACAGACTTCGGCGCCCGAAGCCTCCCGAGACCGATGCCACGGCCGGTTCGACGTTCGGGACCTCCGCAGCCGGCGAAAGCGACCGGCATGGCGTCTTCCAGAACTTCAGCCTCAGGCAACTGAGAGATGTGGTGAATGAGCGGTACCCGGACGACATCGAGCTGGGGCGTGCGCTTGATGAGGCCCAGGAGACTCTCGACGAGAGCGTTGAGAAGGTCCAAGACGTGCTGTCCCAGTTCTCCCGTCTGGCTACGCTGGGAGCTCTGGTGGACGTCGTCCTGCACGACGGCCGCGCAGCGCTGACCCGGATTGCCTACGTTCTTCGGCGGTTGAACAAACTGGCGGAGTCGAAGGCGGAGGAGGACGAGCAGCTCGCGTCCGTCCTTGCAAAGATGCATGTCGGCCTCTCGGCCCAAGAGGGGGCTTTGGACAGGCTCTTCACTCGGGTCGAGCCGCTCAGCGGTCGTCGGCGAGGCCGCCCGCGGGCACTCGCCCTGCACGCGGTCATCGATGAGGCGGTCTCTGTTCACGAGGGGGAGCTCAAGCGTCACGGCATCGACGTCACGGTCGCAGGTGAGGACATCACCGTCACCGCTGACCCTGGGGATATCGCCCAAGTCGTGCTCAATCTCGTCGGGAACTCAATCTACTGGCTCTCCACACTTCCCGAGGGCGCCGCACGCGCCATCCTTATTGAGACGCGGCGGACGCCTGAGGGGGAGGTCGACATCGATGTGAGTGACAGCGGCCCTGGTGTGCGAAAGGAGATCAGGGACCTGATCTTCGACACGTACTTCAGTGACAAGCCGGACGGGATCGGGCTGGGGCTCAGTATCGCTGGCAGCGTTGTCAAGGACTTTTACGACGGTGACCTTTCCCTGGTGGCTCCCGGACCACTCGCCGGTGCCACCTTCAGGGTGAAACTGCGAAGGAGGATCGGGTGACGGAGGGGGCAGGATGTTCAGGGTGCTGATCGTCGATGACGAGGAGGACATCGCGGAGGAGCTGGCCGGGATGCTCGTGGACGAGCTCGCGGATCTGGGGGCGCTCGAGACGCACGTAGAGACCGACTTCGAGTCGGCCGAGGAACTGTTGGGGAGGGAAGCGTTCGACTTGGTTCTCCTGGACGTCCGGGATGCGACTGGGGATGGCGGATCTTCCCAGGCAAACGTTCGCGGCCGCGAGCTTTTCGACCGGATCAGGAAGACCCGTTGGGTGCCCGTCGTTTTCTGTACTGGTCTTGCGGAGCACGTCAGGGACCTCGAGCAGCCGCCGCTGATCCAGGTGGTGCGGAAGAATCGGCTGGATGACGCGGTCACCGCTGTCAGGAAGGGACTTGAATCCGGCGTTCCTGCTCTCTCTCGCGGCATCACGAAGCTGGTCGACGTTCAGATCCGGGAGTTTCTCCGTGACGAGATCTCGCCGAACTGGGAGCGCCTGGCCGACGCGGACAAGAACCAGATTGCTGCGGTTCTGGTGCATCGCCTTGCAGCCTGGCTGAAGGAGAACGCGGTTCATGCTCTGGACGCTGCACTCGGGATGACGATGGGGGACATCGCGGGCGACGCCACGACGGCCCGGATGTACCTGATGCCCCCAGTCACGAAACATGTGACCGCTGCTGACGTCCTGCGGGACCAGGAGGACAACTGGTGGGTCGTTCTCACTCCCGCCTGTGACCTCTATGAAGATCCGCCCACATCCAACGGTGGTAAGAGGCGCACGGCCAAGGCCGAGTTTGTGCGGCTGGCCCAGGCCGGCCCGCTGGAGGACGCGCTGGAGATCACGCGCTGGAGGGCGGCCTCCTCGCCTGCCGATGGCAAGGAACGAAACGCTGCGCTCAACCTCTTCCGCAGGGACAATGCTCGTTACCGGATCCTCCCCAAGTTCCTCGACATCCCGGATTTGCTGGTCGACTTCGAGAACGTTCAATCGATTCCGCTTGCAGAGGTCCGTGGGTGGAAGCGGATCGCGACCCTGGACAGCCCGTTCGCCGAGGCGTGGTTGACCTCGCACGGCCACACCGTGGCGAGGATCGGAACTCCGGAGGTGGATTACGAGAACATCAAGCAGTCTCTGGGGCTCAGCAAGTCGAAGTCTCTGGGCGGAGATGTGGTTCCCGCGCCTCGATCGACGGCAACGGACGCAAAGCAGCTGTGAGGTTCGATTCCCCCTGCGCCTCCGGCGCAACGTGGCGGCTTGGCTGTCGACGGACCCCGGCCGAGCAGACCTGACGGCACAAGGTGGAAGACGCTGCCGGAACCTGCATGCGATGCGTGCAGGTTTCGGCAGCGGGTGGGGTGGTTCAGTGGCTGCCGCGCAGGTTGAGCACGACCACGCCGACGATGACCAGGGCGAGGCCGATCCACTGCATCCGCCCCAGCGACTCGCCGAAGGCGACGACGCCGATCCCGGCCACGGCGGCGGTGCCGGCGCCCGACCAGACGGCGTAGGCGACCGAGACGGGTATGTGCTTGAGGGCGCGGCCGAGCAGGGCGAAGGACAGGACGTAGCCGATCGCCACGCCCACGCTCGGCCAGAGCCGACTGAAGCCCTCGGTCAGCTTGAGGCAGCTGGTGGCACAGACTTCACTGATGATCGCCAGGGCGAGGAGTACGTAAGGCACGGAGCATTAAACCCCGGGCGCGGCGGTGAGCCGTCCGAGGAGGTCCAGGTCCGCGTGCTCCAGGCTGTCCAGCAGGGTGATCCGGGAGCCGTTCGGGATCGCGGTGCCGGTGGACGGGACGGCGAGCACGGCGCAGCCGGCGGCGGAGGCGGAGGCGACCCCGGTCGGGGTGTCCTCGACGGCGACGCAGGTCGCCGGGTCCAGGCCGAGCCGGGCCGCGGCCGCGAGGTACGGGTCCGGGGCGGGCTTGGTGCGCGGGGTGTCCTCGGCGGCCAGGGTGACCGCGAACCAGTCCCGGCCGATGGTGCCCAGCACCATGTCGACCACCCGGCGGGGGGAGGCCGAGACCAGGGCGGTGGGCACCCGGGCGTCGCGCAGCTCGGCCAGCAGGGCGAGCGCGCCGGGGCGGGGGACGGTCTCGGCGGCGACCTTGTCGGCGAAGGAGTCGCCGAGCCGGTCGGCCAGCTCGGCCTCGCTCAGGGTGGTGCCGCTGACCCGGTGGAGGTGGGCGGCGGTGTGCTCGATCGCCCGGCCGAGCACCTCGGGCGCGTCGGCCTCGGTGAGCGGGTGGCGCAGTTCGTCGGCCAGCTCGGCGGCGGCCTCCCACCAGAGGTGCTCGGTGTCGACGAGGGTGCCGTCCATGTCGAAGAGGACGGCGGCGGGTGGGGGAGTTTCAGGCATGGCGGTACCTTCGGTGGTGCACGCGGAGGGTGGACGGGTCGGGTCAGGTGCAGGTCAGACGGTACGCCGGTCGACCAGGACCGGGCGCTCCGGCAGGGTCAGCGCGGCGCGCGAGCCGACCGGCAGGGCGGCGGCGGCCTCGGTGGGCAGGTCGGCCTTGACCTCGGTGCCGTCGTTCAGGCGGACGGTGAGGCGGGTGACCGCGCCCAGGAAGGACGCCGAGACGACCAGGGCCACCCCGTGCGCGTCCGGGGTCAGCCGGACGTTCTCCGGGCGGACCAGCACCTGGAGCGAGCCGTCGGCGGGCAGCGCGCCGTCCACGGCGTGGCGGCGGCCGAGGACCTCGACGCCCTCGCCGGAGCGCTCGCAGGGGATGCGGCTCATGGTGCCGACGAACTCGGCGACGAAGGCGGTGGCCGGGCGGGCGTACAGCTCGGCGGGGGCGGCGCACTGCTCCAGCCGGCCGGAGCGCAGGACGGCGACCCGGTCGGCCATCGACAGCGCCTCCTCCTGGTCGTGGGTGACGAACAGGGTGGTGATCCCCAGCTCCTGCTGGAGGCGGCGGATCTCCTCGCGCAGCGACAGCCGCACCTTGGCGTCCAGCGCGGACAGCGGCTCGTCCAGCAGCAGGACGCGCGGCTGGAGGGCGAGCGCGCGGGCGAGCGCGATGCGCTGCTGCTGGCCGCCGGACATCTGGTGCGGGTAGCGGCCGGCGTGCTGCGGCAGGCCGACCAGCTCCAGCAGCTCCTTGGCGCGCTTGAGCCGCTCGGCCTTGCCGGCGCCGCGCATCCGCAGGCCGAAGGCGACGTTGTCGGCGGCGGTCAGGTGCGGGAACAGGCTGTAGGACTGGAACACCATGCCGGCGTCGCGCTTGTGCGCGGGGATCGCGGTGATGTCCTTGCCGTCGACCAGGACCTGGCCCGAGTCGTGCTGCTCGAAGCCGGCCAGGATGCGCAGCGCGGTGGTCTTGCCGCAGCCGGACGGGCCGAGCAGGGCGAGCAGCTCGCCGGGGTGGACGGTCAGGTCGAGGCCGTCCAGGGCGGTGGTGGCGCCGAAGGTGCGGCGCAGCGAGCGGAACTCGACGGTCGCGCTGCCGGAGGCGACGGGGGCGCCGGTGACGGGGGAGATGGCCGTGGTCATGATGGGTGACTCCGCGGGGGTTTCAGGAGGTGGCGGTCTTGGAGCCGCGCTGACGGCCGACGGTGGCCAGCAGGAGCAGCAGCAGCCAGGTGAGCAGCAGGCTGAGGATGGAGACCGCGACCGACATGTGGGCCTGGCTGTTTCCGACCGAGTAGATCCAGACCGGGAAGGGCTGGTACCCGAGGATCGAGGCGGCGGTGAACTCGCCGAGCACGAGGGCCAGGGTCAGGAAGGAGGCGTTGAGCAGCGCGCCGCGCAGGTTCGGCAGGACCACGGTGAACACCGCGCGCGGCCAGCTCGCGCCGCAGTTGCGGGCGGCCTCGACCAGGGTGCGGACGTCCACCGCGCGCAGTCCGGCGTCCAGCGAGCGGTAGGCGAGCGGCAGGGCCATCAGCACGTAGGCGATGACCAGCACCAGCGGGAAGTCCGGGTCCTGGACGAACACGAAGGTCTGGAAGAACGGGGTGTCCATCAGGTAGTCCGGGCCCCAGCGGAGCACACCGATCATGCCGGCGGTCAGGGCGACCGGCGGGACGACCAGCGGCAGGGTGCAGAGCACGTCGATCACCGGGCGCAGCCGGGGCGCGCCGAGCCGGACCGCGATCAGCGCCGGGACCAGCAGGAGCAGCAGCACCAGCACGGTGACGAGGGCGAGGCCGAGGGTCAGCCAGAGGCTGTCCAGGAAGCCGGGCGCGGAGAGCAGTCCGGTGTAGGCCTCGAAGGAGATGCCCTTGGGCTCGTCGATCGAGAACCAGGCGGAGGCCGCGAGCGGGACCACGAAGTACACGCCGGCGAGCAGCAGCACGGCGCCGCGCCACCAGCGCACCTTGGGCCGGCGGGTGGCCTGGCGGTGGGTGCGGGCGGGGGAGGTCAGCTGAGCCATCGGGCGCTCCGGCGCTGGAGGGGGAGGTACACGGCCATCACCAGGACGGCCACCACGATCATGTTGAGGCTGAGGGCGAGGGCGAGGTTGCCCTGGCCGACCAGCACGTTGCCGGAGAGCGCGTCCGCGATCGAGCGGCTGACCAGCGGGACGGTCGCGCCGACCATGGCGGCGGCCGTGGCGTAGGCGGCGAAGGCGCTGCCGAAGAGCAGGACGAAGCCGCCGAGCAGCGAGGGCAGCAGAATCGGCAGTGCGACGTGGCGCCAGTACTGGTAGGTGGTGGCGCGGTTGTTCTGCGCCGCCTCGCGCCACTGGGTGCGCAGGCCGTCCAGCGCCGGGGTGATGGTGAGCACCATCAGCGGGATCAGGAAGTACAGGTAGACGATCGTCAGGCCGGTGAAGGTGTACAGCGACCAGCCGTGGTCGGTCAGGTGCAGCAGCCTGGTGATCTCGCCGGCGTTGCCGAGGGTGGCGACGAACGCGAAGGCGAGCGGCAGGCCGCCGAAGTTGGCGAGCACGCCGGAGGCGGTGAGCACCGCCTGGCGCAGCCAGCCGCGCCGGGAGGTGACGACCGCCTGGGCGAGCGGCAGGCCGATCACGGTGGCGAGCAGGGCGGTCAGCGCGGAGAGCTTGAGGCTGCTCAGCATCGCGGTGAGGTAGGCGCCCTGGACGGAGGCCGTCAGGTTGTCGAAGGTGAACTGCCCGGCACCGGCCTCCGCGTCGCTGGAGGTGGTGAACGCGCCGATCACGATGGCGACGGTGGGAAGCCCGAAGCCGATCACGAAGAACAGCAGCAGCGGCAGGGTGGCGAGCCACGCGCCGCCGAGGCGGGCGAACGGTCCGCGCCGCCGGGTGGGGGTGGGGGTGGTGCGTGCGGCGGTGGTCGACGCCCCCGCGCCGCCACCGAAGTCGGTGGCGGCGGGGGTGGTCGGCACCGGGGTGGGAGCCGTGGTCATGAGTGCCTTGTCTCAGCCGGATGAGTGGTGTCTCAGCCCGATGGGTGGTGCGTGGCCGGGGTGGGTCAGCCCGCGATGGCCTTGGTCCAGTTCTCGGTGACGACCTTCTTGGCCGCGTTGATCTGGTCCACGGTCGGGAAGTTGGTGAACGGCTTCTCGACGGCCGGCAGCTTGGCGGCCGCGGCGGCGTCCAGGGTGCCGTCCTTCTTCAGCGCCTCGAAGGTGGACGGGGTGGCGTAGCCGCCGAGGAAGAGGTTCTGGCCCTCGGCGCTGAAGAGGTACTCCTGCCACAGCCGCGCGGCGGCCGGGTGCGGGGCCCACTTGTTGATGGCCTGGTTGTAGAACTGGGCGTAGGAGCCGTCGACCGGGATGGAGACCTTCCAGTCGACACCCTTGTCCTTGAACTGGTCGCTGTAACCGGCGTTCAGGTAGGACCAGTCGATCGAGATCGGGGTCTCGCCCTTCTCGATGGTCGCCGGGGTCGACTCGACCGGGTTGAAGTTGCCGGACTGCTTCAGCTTGCCGAAGTAGTCGATGCCGGGCTGGATGTTGTCCAGCGAACCGCCGTTGGCGAGCGCGGCCGCGTAGACGCCGCCGAAGGCCGAGCCGGACTTGGTCGGGTTGCCGTTGAGGGCGACCTGGCCCTTGTACTCCGGCTTGAGCAGGTCGGCGAAGGTCTTCGGGCAGTTGGCGATCTTCTTGGCGTCGCAGCCGATGGAGATGTAGCCGCCGTAGTCGTTGACGCGGGCGCCGGCCGCGTCCTTCATGCTGTCCGGCACCTTGTCGAAGGTGGCCACCTTGTAGGGGGCGAGGATGCCGTCCTTGACCGCCTGCAGGGCGAAGGCGCTGCCCAGGTCGACCACGTCGGGGGCGCGGTCCTGGCCCTTGCGGGAGTTGATCGCGTTGATCTCGTCCTGGCTGGAGCCGTCCGGGTTCTCCTCCTCGACCTCCAGGCCGTACTTGGCCTTGAAGCCGTCGATGATCTTGCCGTAGTTCGCCCAGTCCCGGGGCAGCGTGATGACGTGCAGCTTGCCCTCCTTCTTGGCGGCGGCGACCAGGCCGTCCAGGCCGCCGAAGTCGGCGGCGGAGGTGGCGTCCTTGGCGTCCTTGGTACCGGCCTTGGCGGCGTCGCCGGCCTTGGCGGTCGAACCGGCGGAGCCGCAGGCGGTGAGGGAGAGCGCGGCGGCGGTCAGTACGGCCGCGAAGGCGGCGGCGCGGGCGCGGTGCACGGTCACGGGGAAGTCTCCTGTAAAGGGGGCGTACTGCGAGGGGGCGTTCGCGGGGGGTCCGCGGGCCTGCGTCTCGCGAAGGGCGGCGGGCCGGCCGGGTGAGAGACCGATCGCGTCGTCCGAGTTGACTAGCCAACTTCGCTGACGGGGGTAAGTACGCCGGAGCCCGATGACGGGAAGGTGAACGGATGGCCCAGAACCGGGGTCGGCTGCGGGAACGGTCGAATCAGATCGCCGGCGGATGATCGCCGGAGTGCGATGCTTCGGTGGCGCAGCGGGATATGGTCGGGCTGTCCGCGCCGGTACGGGCTGCGCAGGACACCGCCCAGGAGGGACATTGACTGACGTGGCACTGGAGCCGGGGCGCCCCGAGAGCCGCCCGACCGGCGTCGCCGGGGCCGAGCGCGCGTCCGGTTCGCTCTACCGCAAGGTCGCCGCCGACCTGCGCGAGGCGATCACCACCGGCGCGTTCGGCGAGGCCGGCCGACTGCCCGCGGAGGGTGCGCTCGCCGAGCAGTACGGCGTCTCGCGCGGCACCGTCCGGCAGGCCCTCGCCGTGCTGCGCTCGGACGGACTGGTCACCTCGCGCCGGGGCACCCGCCGCGTCGTGCTCGGCACGGCCCGGGTGCAGAGCTTCTCCGAACTGCTCAGCTTCACGCACTGGGCCTACTCGATGGGCGAGGAGCCCGGCGGCATCCTGGACTCGCTGGTCCGCCGCCCGGCCGACGCCGCCGAGCGCGACCAACTGCGCCTCGAACCGGGGGACGAGGTCTATGTGACGGTCCGGCTGCGCACCCTCTCCGGCAAGCCGGTGATGGTCGAGCGGACCATCTACCCGCCCCGGGTCGGCGAGATCGTCGCCGAACTGCCGCCGGACGTCGTCTCGCACACCGAGGTGCTGCGCGAGCACGGCATCCTGTTCACCGACGCCGATCACACGATCGACATAGTCGCCGCCAACGCGGACGACGCCCGGCTGCTGGGCTGCCGGCGCGGCGGTCCGCTGCTGCGCGAGCGGCGCCGGACCACGGACCCGACCGGCACTCCGGTGGAGTGGTCCCAGGACCGTTACCTGCCCGGCACGGTGGCCTTCAGCATCCACAACTCGCTGGCCACGTCGGCGCTTTCGCGGCACGCGCGGGAGAGCGACTGACTCGGGGCCGTCGCCCCGTCCGCCGCACCGCTTCACCGCCGCACCGCCGCACCGCTTCAACGGCGGTGCGGCGGTGTGCGGTTGACGGCGCGGGTCAGCGCATCAGCGCGGCCAGCAGCGGCCGGAAGTGCGTGAAGTCCGGCGTCACCGCGTCCGCCTCCTTGGCCTCGTCGTCCCAGCGGCGGACCGCCACCGCGTCCTCGGCGCCCGGGTGGGCGGCGAAGGCGGCGGCCTCCTCCTCGGACATCGGCCCGCCCTGCACCTGGAGGGTGTACTCCGAGGCCTCGGACAGCCGGGCCCGGTAGTCCGGCTCGACCGCGCACAGGTAGCGCTTGGCGGCCACGTGCAGCCGGACCGGCTCGGTGACCTCCGGGCCGAACCAGCGGGCCAGCCAGTCCGCGCCGGTGTGGCTGTGCCGGTTGTCCCGGCCCGCCATCAGGTCCCGCCCGTGCAGGGCGCCCCGGCTGTGCTTGTCGAGGGAGAGATGTCCGACGTCGTGCAGCAGTGCCGCCGCGATCAGGTGCGGGCCCGCGCCCGTCGCCTCGGCCAGCGCGCCGGCCTGCAGCATGTGCCCGGCCATGGTGACCGCCTCGCCCAGGTACTCCCCGGCGCCCTCGCCCTCGAACAGCGCGGCCAGCTCGTCCAGCGCGGCCGAACGGCGCTCCAGCACGGTCAGGGTGGAGGACAGCGAGTCCAGATCGGCGTAGCAGCCCTGGAGGTGGCGGCGGCCGTCCTGGGCGAAGGCCGTCCGGGCGTGCAGCAGCCGGACGTTGTCGAAGATCAGGCAGTCCCCGGGGTCGAGCCGGAACTCCAGCTGCAGCGCCGGGCGCAGGGTGATCGCGGCGAACGCCCGGTAGGCGGCGTAGAAGGCGTCCAGCTCCGCCGCCGGACCGCGCAGGGTCGCGATCGAGCGGTTGTTGAACCGCACCTCGCGGATCCGGCCCAGCGGGTCCACCTCGATCAGCGGCCGGTCGGCGCGCAGCTCGGTGCCCCGGTCGCGGAACACGAACGGCACCGGGGTGCGGGTCAGCACCGCGAAGTGCTCCGGCGCCTCCGCGCGCAGCAGCGCCGCCGCGTGGAAGCCGTCCACCAGGCCGGAGTCGCCGCCGGTGGCCGAGTTCTCCAGGCAGTGCAGCAGCTGGAGGGTGGGCACCGGGTCCCGGTACGGGTTGTCGGAGTGCGGGGCGATCGCGGCGCTGGTGAAGGCGAGGTTGTTGGGGTCCGGCTCGACCCGGACGTCGAACAGCTCGCCGTAGTTGGTGACCCGCACGTAGCCGAAGGTCTCCGCGACCGCCAGCACCTGCCGCTCCACCACCGGGACGCCGCGCAGCACCGCGAAGCCGGAGCGGCGGACGGCGGCCAGGACGGCGGCCCGTTCGGCCGGGTCGGCCAGGTAGGTGTCCCAGTGCGCCTCAGGGAGGCCGCGTGCGAAGTCCGAAGCTGCCCAGAGCCGCTTGTCGGCCTCCGTCCGCCCGTCGCCGTCCTCGCTCCCGGTCAGCCACGCGGACGGGTAGCGCGAGCGGTGCCCGTCCGACCAGAGCACCTCCAGGTGGCCGTCCAGCTCGGCCTGCGCGGCGATCGCCAGATCGTCCGGCAGGTCGGTGATCTGGAACAGCTTCTGCCCGTTGCGCGGGTCGCGGCACTCGGTGCAGGGGCAGTTGTCGCGCAGCCAGTACGGCGACAGCTCGGTGGTGGTCATGGTCTTCTCCTCGGCGGCCCGGAGGTGGGGGGTCGAAGTTGTACAGACAACTTCTCCGTCGCGCTGGAGCCTGCCCGGGGTCGGTGAGGTCCCGGTGCCGGGGGAGTGAACGGCTCGGGAACACTGCCCGGCCGGGAGCGCGTACGCCCCCGGCCGACGGCCCGCCGTCAGCGGCCGTACGGGAGTCGGCGGAGCGCCCACCAGGCGGCGAGCGGCGGGGTGGTGGCCGCCGCGAGGGCCAGCAGCCAGCCCACGCCGGTCGGCGGCCAGGCGAACACCACCAGCAGGTCGAGGCCGGCACCCAGGGCCAGCAGCGCCGCGGCCGGCAGGTGTGTGCCGGGGGCGAACGCGCGCAGCCGGCCGACCGTCTCGTACGCGGAGGTCAGCATGCCGGCGGTGAGGATCGAGCCGAGCAGGCCGAGGATCAGGATCCAGAGCCCGGCGATCCCGCTCATCGCGCCGTACTGGTGGGCCCGGGCACCGAGTTCGAGGTCGTTCGCGGCGAACATCAGCGAGACCGAGTCCCCCGGCTCCGGCTCGTCGAGCGTCTCCACCCGGTCCAGGGTCAGCCGCCGGGGCTCGCCGTCGGACCACGGCACGGTCAGCACCATCGGCGCGCTCCAGACCTGGTGGTCGTTGACGCTGACGCCGGTGCGCCGGGGCGTGCCGAGCACCTCGGCGATCTCCACCGTGTACGTGCCGCCGCCCGCGCGCAGGACCCGCTGGGTCCAGCGGCCCTCGGCGCCGTCCGGGCCGACCGCCTGGGCCAGGGCGGCGGTCGACCCGAGGGCCAGCGCGACGCCCAGCAGGACCGTGACAGGCCGGCCGGGCGTGCGCGGTGGGCGCTTGTCGAGGCCGGGTCGGAACTCCGAGCGTCGGGCCCGCTCCCGTCGGCGCGCCGCCGCCGCGGCGGCCAGCCAGCCGAGGGCGCAGACCGTGGTCACCAGCAGCGGAAGCAGCCGGGCCGGGGTCGACAGCGCCACCGCTTCCGGGCTCAACGCGGGCAGCAGCGCCCACACTTCGGTGACGACGGCGCCGATCAGCGTCAGCCACCCGGTCGTTCTGGTCCATACCGTCGACATTCGCGCTCCCCCTGTGATCAAGATCGGAGCGCGAGCGTAGCGGGCCGAGGTGGGCCGGGACGGCGGCCGGGTGGCTTTGCGGGTCAGGGCGCCGCGGTGAGCGCCTCGCCCCAGGCGGCGTCCGCCGCGGTGAGGGCGGGGGCGGCGTCCGCGCCGGTCGCGGTGGCGAGAGCGGTGAGGGTGGCGCGGACGGTGCCGAGGTCGGCGGCGGTGCCGTAGTGGTTCACCCGCAGCATCGTGGCGGCCAGCGCCCCGCCGCCGGCCTGGACCGGGAGCGACGGGTCCAGCCGCAGCAGTTCGCGGGCGAGGCCGGTGGCGTCCAGGCCGTCGGGGGTGCGCAGGGTGGTGGCGACCGGCGCGGCGTGCGCGTCGGCCGGGACGAAGGGGGCGAGCGTGCCGAGCGCCCGGACGCCCGCGCGGACGGCGGCGGCGGCCGCGCGGTGGCGGGCGATCACGGTGTCCAGGCCGTCCGCCGCGATCCGGTCCAGGCAGGCGCCGAGCGCCAGCATCTCCAACTGCGCGGGCGCGTGCGGCAGGGCGGTGCGCCCGGCGTCCGTCCAGCGCTCCTTCCAGTCCAGCAGCGAGAGGTAGGAGCGGCGCGGGGCGGCCGGGTTGGCGGCGATCCGCTCCCAGGCCCGCGCGGAGACCGAGACCGCCGAGACGCCGGCCGGGCCGCCCATGGCCTTCTGCCCGCCGATCACGCACAGGTCCACGCCCCAGGCGTCGGTCAGCAGCGGCTCGGCGGCCACCGAGGCGACCGCGTCCACCATCAGCAGCGCGCCGTGCTCGCGCACCACGGCGGCGATCTCCGCGACCGGGTTGGTGTTGCCGGTGGCGGCCTCGGCGTGCACCAGTGAGACGAAGTCGACGGCCGGCTCGGCCGCCAGGGCCTCGGCGACCTGTTCGGCGCTCACCGCGGTCTCGAACGGCACGGCCAGGTCGACCACCTTGGCGCCGCAGTCGCGCAGCCAGTTGCCGAAGGTCTGGCCGTAGGGGCCGGTGACGATGTTGAGCGCGGTCGAGCCCGGGTGCGCGGCGCCGCGGATCGCGGCCTCCAGCGGCAGCAGCGCCTCGCCCTGGGTGACGACGACGTCGGCGGTGGTGTGCAGCAGCGCGGCGACCTTGTCCTCGATCGCCGCGAACTCGGCGGCGGTGAGCGGGGGCAGGTCGAGGAAGGGGCTCACGGTCTCGGGGCCTTTCGCGGGGAGGGGCGGTGCCGGTCCGAACGAGTCTGCCTCACATTCGCCGCTCACCGGGAACGGCGCCGTCGGTAGAGTGCCGCCATGAGCGATGGCGCGGTGCTGCACGTCCGTGGTCGGGTGCTGGTGGGGCCGGAGGACGTCCGGGACGAACTCTGGGTGGTCGACGGCCGGGTGACCTTCTCCCGGCCGACCGCCGTCGGGCTCGGCGCCGGGTCCGGGGGCGGGTCCGAGTCCGGGTTCGGGTCCGGGTCCGGGGACGTCCGGACGGTCGAGGGCTGGGTGCTGCCGGGCCTGGTGGACGCGCACTGCCACGTCGGCCTGGACGCGCACGGCGCGGTCGACGCCGCCACCAGCGAGAAGCAGGCGATCACCGACCGCGACACCGGGACCCTGCTGATCCGCGACGCCGGCTCGGCCGCGGACACCCGCTGGATCGACGAGCGGGAGGACCTGCCGCGGATCATCCGGGCCGGCCGGCACATCGCCCGCACCCGCCGCTACATCCGCAACTACGCGCACGAGATCGAGCCCGGCGACCTCGCCGCCTACGTCCGGGCGGAGGCCCGGCGCGGCGACGGCTGGGTCAAGCTGGTCGGCGACTGGATCGACCGGGAGCACGGCGACCTCACCGCCTGCTGGCCCGGCGACGCGCTCGCCGAGGCGATCGCGGCGGCGCACGAGGAGGGCGCGCGGGTCACCGCGCACTGCTTCGCCGCCGAGTCGCTGCCGGACCTGCTGGCGGCCGGGATCGACTGCGTCGAGCACGCCACCGGGCTGACCGAGGAGCTGATCCCGGTGTTCGCCGAGCGCGGGGTCGCGATCGTCCCGACGCTCGTCAACATCGCCACCTTCCCGCAGCTGGCGGCCGGCGGGGAGGCCAAGTTCCCGGCCTGGGCGGCCCATATGCGCCGGCTGCACGAGCGCCGCTACGACACGGTGGGCGCCGCGCACGACGCGGGCATTCCGATCTACGTGGGCACGGACGCGGGCGGCTCGCTGGCCCACGGCCTGGTCGCGGCGGAGGTCGCCGAGCTGGTGAAGGCCGGGCTCGACCCGGCCGAGGCGCTCTCGGCGGCGAGCTGGGGCGCGCGGGCCTGGCTGGGGCGGCCCGGTCTGGAGGAGGGCGCCCCGGCGGACTTCGTGGTGTACGGGGAGGACCCGCGCGCCGATGTCCGGGTGCTGGCCGATCCGCGGCTGGTGGTGCTGCGCGGCCGCCCGGTGGCCTGAGCGGGGGTGCTGCCTCTGACGCCGGCGCCCGGGGCGGCGGTCGTGGTGCCAGGGCTGTCCGAGTAGGCCGATAGGGTTACGCCCATGGCACCGCGTCCACTGAATGAGATCGTCGAGCCCGGGTGGGCCACCGCGCTGGAGCCGGTGGCCGGGCGGGTCGCCGCGATGGGCGACTTCCTCCGCGCCGAGCTGGCCGCAGGCCGCACCTATCTGCCCTCCGGACCGAATGTGCTGCGCGCCTTCCAGCAGCCCTTCGCCGACGTCCGGGTGCTGATCGTCGGCCAGGACCCCTACCCGACGCCCGGTCACGCCGTCGGCCTCAGCTTCTCGGTGGGGGAGGACGTCCGTCCGATCCCGGCCAGTCTGATCAACATCTTCCAGGAGTACGGCAGCGACCTCGGCCTGCCGCAGCCGTCCAACGGTGACCTCACCCCGTGGACGCGGCAGGGCGTGCTGCTGCTGAACCGCGCCCTGACCACCGCCCCGCGCAAGCCCGCCGCACACCGGGGCAAGGGCTGGGAGGAGGTCACCGAGCAGGCGATCCGCGCCCTGACGGCGCGCGGCGGCCCGCTGGTGGCGATCCTCTGGGGCCGGGACGCGCGCAATCTGCGGCCGCTGCTGGGCGAGATCCCGGCGATCGAGTCCGCGCACCCGAGCCCGTACTCGGCGAGCGGCGGCTTCTTCGGCTCCCGCCCGTTCAGCCGGGTCAACGAGCTGCTGGTCCAGCAGGGCGCCCAGCCCGTCGACTGGCGGCTGCCGTAGTCCCGGGCGTCCCTCTAGCAGACCCGCGTCATCCCCGAGCGTCAACATCACCCCAACGGGTGAAATGACTCTCTGTATTACTCATATGACGGATCGTTTGAGAAGACTGGCGGCTCATCCAATTCCTGCCGTTGGTCGTGGGGTACCGCCATGTCTTCTCGCTCTTCCCGTTCCTCCCGTTTCTCCCGCTCGTCGCGCCGAATCGTTTCCGCAAGCGCCGCCGTCGCGGTCTGCACACTGCTCACCGTTCCGACCGCCACGGCGGCCCCGGCCGCGCCCGGCGCCGGGACCGCCGCCCCCGGATCGCCCGGCAAGGCGCGCGCCGTCACCGCCGAGCTCGACCTGGACGTCAGCCTGTTGAACAAGGCCGTGGACGTCCCGGTGAACGTCTCGCTCAACAAGGTGGAGTCCCCGGCGCAGCGCGACGGCACCGTCCTCACCGCCAAGGTCGACGGCGTCGACCAGGCGGGACCGGTCACCCTGGTCAAGGCCGACGTCGGCAAGTCGGTGACCAGGACGGACGCCAAGGGCGCCACCGCCTCCGTCACCCTGGCCGACGCCGATGTGCACGCCCCCGGCCTGCCCGGGACCACCCTGCTGGGCCTGGAGGCGCTCACCGCCACCGCCACCTGTCCGGTCGACGGGCAGCCGACCGCCGACGTGGTGGCCCCCGCCAAGCTCACCGTGCTCGGCAAGTCCGTCACCGTCAGCCTCTACGGGCCGACCAAGGTGGACGTGCCGCTGGTCGGCAGTGTGTCGGTGGAGTTCTCCAAGAAGACCACCACCTCGACCACCGCCGCCGCCTCGGCACTGGAGGTCCAGGTGGCGGTGGACCCGCTCAACCTCAATGTCGCCAAGGTGACCGGCACCATCAGGATCGCCTCGGTGAGCTGCGAGAAGCCCGTCCCGGCCACGCCCACCACCACGCCCACCCCGGCGCCGACGCCGTCGGAGGCCGCGCCGGTCGTGACCCCGGCCGCCCAGCCCGTCGTGGACGCCACCCCGTCCGGCGCCCCCTCCGCCGCCCCCGGCACCGCCCGCGCCGCCGCCCCGCAGGCGGCCACCGCGACCCCCTCCGCCCGCCGGACCGGCACCGGCACGTCCTCCGCCGCGCCCGACCACCTGGCGTCCACCGGCGGCAACGACGCCACCGCCCCGCTCGCCGCCGGCGCCGCGGCCCTGGTGGCCGGCGGCGCCTTCGCCCTCTGGGGCACCCGCCGCC